>CAZMRS010000060.1:0-9149 GCA_964568435.1 uncultured Boseongicola sp.
AGAACAACGCCTGTCGCGAGATAAACTTGGTTCTGTGCTTTGAACTCATTGTTCATGGCGGGGAATTCACGTGCGATCTCGTCGACGGCCTTGGCGACCGCGCGCGCATCTGATGCGATGAACGGTGTTGCGCCGGAAATGCCCTGGCTTGGCAGTTTGGAAGAATGGAAAATCGTCGTGACGATGCCAATATCGCCAAGGCCCAGCTGAACGCCTTCAAGAACGCCGCGTGGCTTCACAATCGACCCGCCATAGTTCTCCTGCCAACTCATTTCATAGTTGCCCGTCTCGGCGAGGCGCCTATCAACTTCCGGGATGAAGAAATTCGTGAACTCCTGCACCCAAAGCGCGCGCGCCGGATAACCGTCAATAACCACGGCGTTTATTGTTTCGGCAGCCATTGCAGGTACGGCCGTCGCCGCAACAACAGCAGCGCCGCAAAGGTTTTTCTTGATCCAGTGTTTCATTTGGTCCTCCCTAAGTGTGCGGCCTGTGCTTGCCGCGAAATTTGTTAATCTACTTTCACCCAATTGACGGTAAGATCTGTTCCTGCCTGACCGAAGAGCTTGGCGATTGCACAAAACTTGGCCGTCTCGGAACCGACATGCGAAACGTCCTCTTGCGAGGCATCTGTTTTGCAATTCACGGTCAGCGTGATTTTTGGGAACGGCACGTCGATCTCTTCTTCCATGAGAACGCCGCGCCGATCGAGTTTACAGTCGGCATCAATCGTGACCTCGCCAAGATCGACTCCCAGTCTGTGAGCGTTCTTGTGTCCGATGACGTTCGTGCATGCGATCAACGCCGCCAAAGCGGCTTCGGTCGGCGCGGGGCCTAAATTGGTACCCCCGCGCTCGACCGGCTCATCGACAATAACGTTTAGGTCACGAACCGGTATTTCGGTCCGAGCGTGAGTGGGGCATTGGGCCGTTGTCCTGTACGTTACGATCGGTTTTATTTTGATAGCCATCGAATGTCTTTCTTATGCAAAACTGCAGACTTCATCGAATTCAAAGCGTGGAAGCTTCTGGAATAACGCGCTTTCGTCAGCGTATCCGAGGTTCACAAGGAAGTTTGATTTGAGGCTGGTGCCGGCAAAGAATTCGTCGTCGACAATCTGGTTAGAAAAGCCAGACATGGCGCCTACATCAAGGCCCACAGAACGCGCTGCGATCATAAAGTAAGCACCTTGAAGAGTTCCGTTTCGAAAGGCTGTATTCTCAATATGAGCGTCTTTGCCTTCAAAGAGATGGCGCCTGTCTTCATGTGGAAACAGGAAAGGGAGCTTCTCCCAGAACTTGAGATCGTGCGCGATGATGGCAGTGACTGGCGCTCCCATCATTTTCGGCTGGTTTGCCGGTTTCAGCGCCTTCGCAAGACGCTCTTTGCCCTCTGCTGAGATTACAAACACGATACGGGCAGGGCAGCAATTCATGCTGGTCGGCCCATTTATCGTGATCTCAAATATTTCATGCAGTAGCGCCTCGGCCACCGGCTTGTCCGACCAAGCGTAATGTGAGCGCGCCTTGCGCAGGATTAAGTCAATTTCATCATCATCAAGCCGCGCTAAACGTGCTCTCAGGTCGCGATGATCTTGTTGGGCTTTGGCCCGCAAAGCATCGAGCTCTTTGCCAATGGGAGCGTTCATTCTGCTGCAACCTTGTTGCTCGTGTCTTTCTCATCGATTACCGGGCTTGCACAGACACCGATGCCTTCGATTTCGATTTCGACGGTTTCGCCGGGACGTAGCCAACGCGGATTGGGTTTCTTCGCGTGACCAACGCCGGGCGGTGTGCCAGTGGCAATGAGGTCTCCGGGTTCAAGCGTTGTATACGCTGAAATTGTCGCGATGATCTGACGGACATTCCAAATCATGTTGCCAGTATTCGAGCTTTGCAGGATTTCATCTCCCACGCGGCTTTCAATCTTCAGACCCGACGCCCCCTCCGGAAGCTCATCCGGTGTGACCACGAATGGGCCAACCGCTCCGGTATCATCAAAGTTCTTTCCGGGGGTCCATTGATGGGTCTTGCGTTGATATTCTCTCACCGAACCATCATTGAACACCGTGTAGCCAAATACATGGTCGAGAGCGTCAGCTTCAGATATGTGCCGGCCACCTTTGCCGACGATCAGCATTAACTCGGCCTCGTAATCCAATGTCTCAGACGCTGTGGGTCGCACCATCGGCTGACCTGCTGCCATCATTGAGTTTCGACTGCGCATGAAGAGCGCTGGGTAATCTGGAATATCATACCCGCCCTCTTTGATGTGCTCGACGTAATTGAGACCCATGCAAATGATTGCGCCCGGTGCGCTGACTGGCAGGGCAGGAGTGAGCGAGTCGACGTCGACCGTTGGCGCTGCGGCAATCTTGTCTTCAAGTGATTCCAGCAGCCCTTCAGTGGCTATCAGCCCCATAAGGTCTTCGCCAACCCGGCTATCAAGCAGGGATAAATTCACTGCTTTTCCGTCGCTTACAGAGAAAACTGCTGTACCCGTCGACGTTTCCCCAACCAAATACCGCATCCGTTTTCTCCATCTCAATCATATTCTCGTTTGACAGCTTTCTGCCCACAATATATCTCATTGTCAAATAATATCGATATTTTGGGGATTGTGATGGTCGCATGGTCGAACTACAAAGCTGAAGCCTCTGAACGAGGGGCGCTTGCCCTGGAACTCTATGTCGCGATGAGCACGCCAGCCGGCGAGCCGGAGGCGGTCAAAGCCAATCTACCAGCGCACTTGGCGTATCAGGCGGAGCTGGAGAGAGCCGGCAATCTGGCGTTCGCTGGTCCCATGTCGGACGAGAGCGGCGAGAACATGCAAGGCGTGGGGCTGATCGTCTACCGTGCAGATAGCTTGGAAGAAGCGCAGGAACTTGCCAAAGCGGATCCAATGCACGCAAGCGGAGCACGCAGTTATGTGATGAGAAGGTGGTTAATCAACGAGGGTTCTCTTACCCTCGGCGTTGGCCTGTCGACCGGTCGCGTTACATTGAAGTAAGAAACACCGGACCTTTTGGAGTAGTCCAATGAACATGATCCCAAGCGCACAAGGAAAAGAAAAGTCAGCGACGCGGGACTGCTATTTAAGACTGCGTCATCTCATCCTGACAGGCGAGATGCCGCCCGGGAAGAAGCTGAAGATCGAGGAGCTTAGAGCGTTGCTAAAAACCGGCGCGAGTCCAGTGCGAGAAGCACTGAGTCTCTTGACGTCGGATATGCTTGTTGAGCGAATTGACCAGCGCGGATTTCGAGCAGCCCCTGTGAGCAAATCAAATTTCCAGGAAATTCTGATGCTGCGCTGCGCGCTTGAAGACATGGCGCTCCGGGCCTCTATCGCGAATGCAAACACAAAATGGGAAGAACGCATTGTCCTTGCCCATCACAGAATGACCCGGACTGACAGAAACGAAACTGAGCTGTTTGAGGAGGTGCACAAGGATTTTCATCTGGCGCTCATTAACAACTCGAATATGCCAACGCTCCAGCGGTACTGCGAACAGCTCTATGATCTGAACATCCGCTATCGGTACCTGGCTGCAGATGGTCCCAGATATGGCGAAAGAAGCGTCGCCAAGGAGCACGAAGAAATTTTCGATGCGACCATCAAAAGAGATGCCGATGCCGCGTCCGCGCTCTTGATAAGCCACTATCGAAGAACAGGTGAGTACTTCATCTCGCAGATGGATAACTGAACATGCGACGCAATTGGGTCTTTAGTGATCTTCTGCCCCGCATCTTCGAGCGATCCGCGAATTCGATGAAGGACGGTGACGCCCGCAGCATGAAAGAGCTGTGTCAGGCCCTCCTATCGGAAGAGGGAGAGGTGTCCGGGTACACACTTGCCGCAACTCTTTTGGCGCGCTACCGCGCCGCGGATCAGGCCGCACGCCTAGATTTCTTCAAGTACATCAACGCTGAGCTTGATGTCGATGCGAAGCAAGTATCGGAACTTGCCCTCAAATACGCCGAGGATCCAAGCACAGAGGCATTTCGGTTGCTGTGCGAGGTCTCTGAGCCTCGACGCCAGGAACTGCTGCGCAGGCTTAATCAACCAATGGGTGCAACACGTGACCTCGTCGAGATGCGGGTTGATCTACTGAATTTCAAAAAGAAAAATCCGGAGCTTTCGCGAACGGACTATGATTTCGTTCACCTGCTGAAATCCTGGTTTAATCGGGGTTTTTTGGTGCTGGAGCAGATCACTTGGGATACGCCGGCCGGAATTCTCGACAAGATAGTTGCCTACGAAGCGGTCCACCAGATCAGTGACCTCGAAGACCTCCGGCGAAGACTCGCGCCAAGTGGAAGACGGTGTTTTGCTTTCTTCCACCCCTCCATGCCGGAAGAACCGTTGATCTTTGTTGAATTGGCTCTCCTCACCGAAATCCCGAATTCGATTGAAGGTCTTTTGTCCGAAGATCGCGATCCGATTGAGCCTGAGACGGCCACAACAGCAGCTTTTTATTCAATTTCGAACTGCCAGAAAGGGCTCGCGGGCATCAGCTTTGGCAATCTGCTCATCAAGCAAGTCGTTGCCGAACTTTCATTACAACTGCCCGGACTGAAAACCTTTGTCACTTTGTCGCCGATACCGCTTCTGTCGGATTGGTTGAGAGCACAGCAATCGGATCCTGAACTTGGCACTGCAGCATCCTTTGCCTTGACTGGAACGGCCAGCGATGAGGTTTTAAGGCATCTCGCCGCGCGATATTTGCTGACGGCGAAGCGCTCAGACGGCAAACCATTTGATCCTGTGGCGCGGTTCCATCTGGGCAACGGTGCCGAAGTACATGAAATACATGCAAGCGCCGATCTGTCGGAAAAAGGCAGCGAACAGTCTCTGACAACTATGGTCAACTACAAGTATGACCTGACCAAGACAGAGCAGTACCATGAGGATTTCGCACTGAACGGGCGAATTGCGGCGACCCGCAAGGTTGAGGCTTTGGCCTCGACACCGATTGACACGTTACTAAAGGGAAAAGTCGCGTGACGAACACTCTCTACGATGCACTCTTCGCCATCCACGCTGATCGAGACGAGGTTTTCCTCGTTTGCGACGACGGTACCGAGATCAGCTTCAGAGACTTTGTGGCGCGTGCGGCTCAAATGGCTCATGTCCTCAGATCGAGCGGCATTGAACCGGGAGATCGGGTCGTCGTTCAGGCCCCGAAACTGGCTGATACACTGGCCTTGTATGCTGGAACCGTTCAGGTGGGCGGCGTTTATATGCCCTTGAATACGGCCTACACACAGTCTGAAGTGTCTTATTTTGTTACCGATGCCGCACCAAAGGTAATCGTCTGCGACCATGCAAACAAAGACGCGATAGACGCGCTTGCGGAAGACGTAGGTGCCAGCGTTCTCACGTTGTCAGCGACTCAAACCGGTAGCCTTGCTGACGCCGCAGACGCCATGCCGAAGCAATTTGAAACGTCCGAGCGCGGACCGGAAGATCTCGCAGCCTTTTTGTACACATCCGGGACGACCGGCCGTTCCAAAGGCGCGATGCTATCTCACAAGAACCTGCTGTCTAATGCCGAGGTGCTGACTGATTTGTGGAAAATCACGGATAGTGACCGGCTTATTCACGCGCTGCCGATCTTTCATACGCATGGGCTCTTCGTGGCAATGAACACTAGTCTCCTTGCCGGGTCACAGGTGCGCCTGATGAGTGCTTTCTCACTTGATACGATCCTGACCGAGCTTCCGCAGTCGACACTGATGATGGGCGTACCAACATTCTATTCGCGGTTGCTGGAGGACTCTCGACTGAACACCGAGACCGTTTCCAACATGAGACTCTTTATCTCTGGTTCGGCGCCTCTCCTAAGTGAAGTTCATGAAGCTTTCGAAGCTCGGACAGGACATCGCATCCTCGAACGCTATGGAATGACCGAAACCAACATGATCACGTCGAACCCCTACGATGGTGAGCGGATCCCAGGCACTGTCGGATATCCGCTTCCTGGCACAGAGGTCCGGATCACAAATCCTGACACGGGCGCTTCTCTCCCAATTGGCGAGATTGGGATGATTGAGGTTCGGGGAGACAACGTTTTCCAAGGGTACTGGAATATGCCGGAAAAGACGGCCGAGGAGCTCCGGTCGGATGGGTTTTTCATTACGGGCGACTTGGGCACAGCGGACCACGATGGTCGGATCACGATTGTAGGTCGCGCCAAGGACCTAATCATATCGGGTGGCTATAATATCTACCCGAAGGAAATAGAGGACGTGCTGAACAAGATGGGGGGCGTACTTGAAAGTGCAGTTTTCGGCATACCGCATCCTGACTTTGGCGAGAGCGTGGTTGCCGCAATGGTTCCTGAGAACGGAGCGAATATCGATACCGACACGGTCAAAGAGCAGGTTGAAGCGCAACTGGCGCGGTTTAAGCACCCGCGCGTCTACGTCACGATGGATGCTTTACCGCGCAATACCATGGGCAAAGTGATGAAGAATGTTCTTAGCTCCGAATACCAAAACTAGGGCGGACCAGGAGCCTCGAGCCAGAGCAGTATCGCATTATGCCACGCATGTTTGAATATGAATGACAGCGGAAGTCGGCTGAACCTAAATGACCTCGGGGGAGCATTCTAAGTTGGTACTTATCGAAACGTGAGTCCCTGACAGAAGCGGACGATCACTTCAGAAAAAGAGAGAGCGGAAATCTTTCTAAAATTTGACATGACGTGGGCGATCGCATCGATTTTTGGTGCAATCTCAGCATTGTGAGCGAATTCCAGTCCAAACACGACTTTGTCCTTTTGTGCTGAAAGTTCAGGTTTTTTAAAGAACACGGGCGCACAAGTGATCGAAAGTTGCGATCACAAGGATAATGTCCCGATGACTATCGATGTCGCTGCCGCCGCACCGCGCCGCTCTCCCAGTTTCCGGTCCCGGATCGGGTTCAAGCTACCTGTCATCATGTGCGTACTTGTTGCCGCGACGATTGTTGTCATGGCTGTCGCAAATTCGTTTCTGACAAAGGCCATCATCACAAGTGCGGCCAGTCAGCAGTTGGCCGCAGTTGCAGATATCAACGGAAAGCGCGCTCTTACGCTTCTGAACAGCATCGACCGAGACCTCCGCCTACGGGCTGACGAACCCGCCGTGCGTACGGCGCTTATTGCGCTTGCAGACGGATACGACGCTTTGGATGACCCTGAGGAAGTACTGCAGCGTGTCTATATCGAAGAAAACCCAAATCCGTTGGGCCAGAAGGACTTACTTGTGTCCGCAGATACCGGCTCGAGCTATGGGTTCATCCATGCCATTTACCACGGTGCCTTTGACGCCCTGCAAAACGAGATGGGCTACTACGACGTCTTCTTGTTCGATACCGAGGGCAATCTGGTCTACAGCGTGTTCAAGGAAAATGATTTTGCCACCAATATGTTAGATGGCCCTTGGCGCGACTCTGGTCTTGCGGAAGCTTACCGTCGGGCCATCTCGGCTACGGCAGATCAAGAGACGACGTTCATCGACTTCTCGCCCTATGGGCCGAGCAACTTCGCACCCGCCGCCTTCTTCTCGAGACCGGTTTTCAGCGAAGACGGGAACGTGCTTGGGGTACTGGCCTACCAAATGCCTATACAGCAGCTAAACAACACGTTGAGCGGCATCGCAAATCAGGGTGAAACAGCAGATGGTTTTCTGGTTGGCGAAGATCGCTTGCTTCGAACCGATGCGCTGCGCACCGAAGACGACGACATTCTCAAGAAGCGATATGACACTGTTGCAGTCGCTGCAGGCTTGTCAGGCGAAACCGGACTAGTGGGGTACGAAGACCCGTTTGGCAGTTCAGTGCTGGCGTCCTACCGACCGATTGAGTTTCTCGACACCAGGTGGGTCGCAATTGTTAAACAGGAGACGTCCGAGCTGTACCAGGGCCTTCCCTGGGCTCTTCGTCGCGCCGCGATCATAGCTATGGCTGTTCTGGCCGTGGCCGCAGCAATTTCCGTCTATGTAGCGCGCCGGATTTCAACACCGCTGCAGGCGCTGTCTGGTGCTGTCAGCAGCGTTGCAAGCGGTAATTATGAAGTCGACATCCCGGTGACGGATAGGCCCGACGAACTTGGTGAACTCGCCCGCGCCACAGAGGTTTTCAAAGAGAACGCAAGAGAAAACGCAGACCTTACACTACGACAAGAACAGGCCAATAAAGAGATGGCCGAAATGGCCACCGAACGAGAGGCTGCTGCCAAACGCGAGGTTGAGCACGCGCGGGAGCGCGAAGAAGCGGATCGCAAGAACGCGGCAGCCCGCGACAGCATGATGCGCGATCTTGGAAAGTCTTTTGGATCTGTCGTCGAAGCAGCAATCGAAGGCGAGTTTTCTCAGCGCGTTCACGCGAATTTTTCTGATCAAATCCTGAACGATCTCGCAGACACCATTAACAGGCTGCTGCAGGTCGTCGACGAAGGACTCACCCAGACCGGAGAGGTTCTGGAGCGAGTGGCCGACGGTGACCTTAGCAAACCTATGGACGGCGATTATCGCGGTGCATTTGGACGTCTGCAGTCAAACGTTAATGGCATGATGGGCGCACTCGGTGACCTTATGGCAGGCATCTCGGGCAGCGGGGCGACTCTTGCGGCCTCATCGGGGGAACTGAAGGAAACCGCCGGGACCTTGTCGAACCGTGCGCAACAAAATGCAGCTTCTCTGGAGGAGACTTCCGCCGCTCTTGAGGAACTATCGGCAAGCATCAAACAAGTCAGCGGCAACGTGGAGGACGCGAGCCGAAACGCTCAGAATGCTCGTGAAACCGCTCAATCCAGCGAGAAGATTGCCGCTGACGCTGCAGAATCCATGGAACGCATCACCGGGGCATCTTCAGAAATCTCCCGAGCTGTCGGGGTGATCGATGATATCGCGTTTCAGATCAACTTGTTGGCCTTGAACGCAGGGGTAGAGGCCGCACGTGCGGGTGATGCAGGCCGCGGCTTCTCGGTTGTCGCCTCGGAAGTGCGTCAGCTTGCGCAACGCGCCGGCGAGGCGTCAAGGGAAATCGCCAGCGTCATAACGCGGAGCGATGCAGCGGTCGCGGAAGGCGTGGACAAAGTCTCGCATGCCCAAAATTCGTTGGAGAAAATCGCGGAAAGCGTCATCAGCATTTCATCGGGTGTCGAA
>CAZMRS010000061.1:0-9070 GCA_964568435.1 uncultured Boseongicola sp.
GCACCATCGCTAGATTGGCTGACGAGCTGGGCCGTTGTCCGGACGTGTTTGTTCAGGTCAATACGGGTGATGAGTCTCAGAAGGCGGGCGTTTCAGTGGACGAGGCGGACGCATTGATCGAGGAGTGTCGCGCGCTTGGGTTGCCGCTCAAAGGACTGATGTGCATTCCGCCTGTGGATGAAGCTCCATCGTTGCATTTCGCGCTGCTCGCCAAAATTGCCGCGCGCAATGGATTGAGCGGGTTGAGCATGGGAATGAGCGGCGACTTCGAAGAGGCGATCGCGCAAGGCGCGACGCATGTTCGTGTGGGTTCGGCGATCTTCGGTGCACGTGATTACGGCTGAGGTGGAACGATCAAGCGTCCGCCAAACGAAAGCCGCTGGGCAATCCACAATAGGTGATCGCGTCTGAGGGCGACACAGCCTTCCGTTGGTGCGCCGGGTCGACGCCAGCTGTGCATGAAGATTGCGGATCCTTTTCCGCGTTCCGCGTAAGGCCAGTTCCAATCCGTGAGCAGAACCAAGTCATAGAGCGGGTCTGCGCGCCGAAGGACCTCGTGCGAGGCGGGGAAGGGCGCGCGTACCATGAGGTTGTAGTCTTCGTGTCGCTGGTCATCACACCAGAGATCGCCAGGGCGGATGGGCACTGCCCAGTCTGTTGGCCTGGCCATACGGTCTGGTCGATAGAGTAGTCCGACGATGTTGTGTTCGCCGACGGGGGTTGCGCCGTCGCCTTCTTTCTTGTCTGGGCGGATGCCGCCGCGTCCGACCGTGCAGGGGAAGTAAATACCCCAAAACCGAAGCCCGCGCGGCGTAAGAACCATGTCTGCGGGCGTCATCTTGGCTCACCTGCCGCTAGCTTGGGAGAGTTACCAGCGCTCAAATCGCTCATAAGATATGGCCGGATTTCTTTGCCTTCGTATCCAGATAGGCTTCATTCAGCGGGTTGAGACCGACTTTAAGTGGCACACGCTCCGCAACATCAACACCTTGTGCTTCCATCATGGCGACTTTGGCCGGGTTGTTGGTGAGGAGCCGAACCGAGGAGAAACCCAGCCGCTTTAAAAGATCGGCACCTGTGCGGAAGTCTCTCTCGTCATCTTCGAACCCGAGGCGGTGGTTTGCATCCACGGTGTCAAAGCCTTGGTCCTGCAACGCATACGCGCGCATCTTGTTGGCAAGGCCAATCCCGCGCCCTTCCTGATTGAGGTAAAGAAGAACGCCTTCACCTTCTGACCCCATTTGGCTGAGGGCGGCGTGGAGTTGAGGGCCGCAGTCGCATTTCAAAGACCCAAGAACGTCGCCTGTGAAGCATGCGGAGTGCAGCCTTGCGAGGACCGGCTTGTCGCGCTGTGGCCGACCGATTTCGCAGACAACGTGCTCTTCTCCGCCGTCTTTGGGGCGAAACACGTGAACACGCCCCGATGTCGCGACCGAGATCGGAACGCGGCCTGTGACAATGTCGCGATGCTGTGCAGGGGCCGATAAAAGAACGTCTGTGTCCTGGACCGGGAGAATTGTCAGGTTTTCCGCAGGCATATGAGAGATTGGGATGACTACTGCTGCGGGAAGTAACCAGGCTGTCTTAATCAGTTTGACGGCTGTTCGATGTGCGGATGCGTCTCCGTCCCGCTCTGACGAAAACGGGCCCTTCATTGGGGAGGAGAGGTCGTCTTTCGGGTCGGCGACGCAACTTATCCAGTTCGATGAGGCGCTGTCGGGGACTTGCAGTCTTGCGATATCTCCATCGTACGCACGCGCCCTTAGAGTCTCTGCGCGCCGCGCAGTGATAGCTAGAACGGGTGTGCCCAGTTGCCTGGCAACTTGCCATCGCGCCTCGTCCAAACCTTCCGCAGCTAGCACGAGGTACTTCTGTTCGCCTCGCAGGAGAACAACAGGAAGTCCCAGCCGGAGGTCCGTTCGCGCACGCGCGATGAGGTCTATGAGTGTGGGAGCGAGTGACATCTTGAGCTGTGATTAAGCACATTTCTTACGCGATCATAAGCGAATTTTGAAACATTCCCGCCCTTTCCCACACGAGCGCGTGAGAAAGTGCAGTAAATCTTGTCGTCGTCGCGTTCTGGTCGCATTTCTGATCGCAAGAGGTCCAAGGAAGGCAAAGACATGTCTCAGAATCTAAAAAAGATCCTGCTGGTTGATGACGACGATGACTTGCGTGAAGCGCTCGGCGAACAGCTGGTGATGACGGAAGAGTTTGACGTTTTTGAAGCTGACAGTGGTGCCAGTGCTTTGGAACGCGCGAAACAAGCGATTTACGACCTGGTCATTCTTGACGTTGGTCTGCCTGACACCGACGGTCGCGAGCTTTGCCGTGTTCTGCGCAAGCATGGCGTCAAATGCCCGATCCTTATGCTGACGGGCCACGACAGTGACGCCGACACTATCCTTGGACTGGATGCAGGCGCCAACGACTATGTGACGAAGCCGTTCAAATTCCCGGTCCTTCTGGCCCGTATTCGTGCGCAGTTGCGCCAACATGAGCAGTCGGAAGATGCTATTTTCCAGCTTGGGCCATACTCGTTCCAGCCTGCTCAGAAGATTCTTTTGACCGAAGACGAGAAGAAAATTCGTCTGACCGAGAAGGAGACGAATATCCTGAAATTCCTCTACCGCGCGACTGAGGGAGTCGTGGCCCGCGACGTGCTTTTGCACGAGGTTTGGGGCTACAACGCGGGCGTTACCACTCACACATTGGAGACGCATATCTACCGGCTTCGGCAAAAAATCGAACCAGATCCGTCAAATGCGCGCCTTCTTGTTACGGAAAGTGGTGGATACAGGCTTGTCGCCTGATTCGTGAGATCCCGTTTCCGTGTCCGGGTTATGACACGGTTCCTCCCTGTAAGACTGGCCGGGCCAAGTGCCCGGTCCTTTTTTTAGTGGGCCATGAGAACCGGCAAGCTGCACTTTTCGAGCATGTTGCGCGTCGCGCCGCCCAGAATAGCCTCGCGTAGCCGCGAATGCCCGTACGCGCCCATGACGATCATATCTGCATTGATGTCCAATGCGTGACGCATCAGCACGTCTGAGATATTCGGCATGGTGCGCGCAAGAACGGCGATTTCGCAGGAAACTCCATGACGTGTGAGCATCTCGGCCAGTTGGTGTCCAGGGTCGATTTGCTCTGCGTTGTGCGCTGGTGGGTCGATAATCGCGATGCTTACCTCTTGCGCCGATTTCAGCAATGGAAGTGCCGCGCGGATGGCCGCCAACGCTTCAGGGCTTTGATTCCAGGCGATAACTATCCTTTCAGCTTTGCCTGCCTCGCCCGTGGCTGATGGGAGGACCAAGATCGGGGTTCGCGTCGAAAACAGGGCGGCCTCTGTTATTGCGACATCCTCGCTGCCCCTTCCGTCTCCGTAGGGACGAGGTAGTACCACGAGGTCAGAGAGCGCTGTGTGTTGGGCGACGCTTTGAGCCATTGCCCCCATCTGGGCAACGATCGCGTGGATACGCCAACTGACATCTGTCGTCTCGAGGTGTTCGGTTGCCGCCTCGCGCGCCAAATTGGCATCTTCGATGGCTTGATCCAGCCCATCGCGTACCGCGATGGCTCCGGCCCCTGCATAGAACGCGCTAGGATGCACGTGGTCGGTGCCAATTGCCAACACGTCAAGGTGGGCATTCCAGGCCCGCGCCAGTTCGGTTGTGTGCAAGAGATGCGGCTGATCCAACTTTGGATTTTGGAACACAGTTGTGAGCGTTTTGAAAGCCATGGGACATCCTCTCCAGCGGTTGAAAGCAAGTCGATATTTCAATGAGTTTCACTCAAAGTCGTTGTTCTGGATCAATTTGGGAAAATAGTTGACAAAAAACATGCGAAATAGCTCAACCTCGAGGTTCGCGCCGATGGAAACGCAATGGTGAAAGCAAGATGGCTGGCTGAACCAGCTATCTAAGAAAGACCAGACCTCCCATGGCCGCCTGGTATGACAGTACTTAACCGGCGTCTCCGAGGCAGGCATTGAACGGGTTGGATCGCTGCGGGATTTCGTTGCGCGTATGCATGCCGCTGCAAAAGGCAGGTGTCGTTGGCTCACCGCTGATAATACTAGCGAGCGGTTTGTATTTTCGCGACGGAGGGGCCTCGGCTCGCATCGTGGCAGCTACTTTTCTTACTTCTGAGTACCCAATTGCCGCGCATATGATCGGACGCGCCTCGCTTGAAAAAAAGCGCAGGCCGCACCAGTGGCGGCGCAGCCCATTTATGTTTTTTGCCTATGGTCGGTTGGCTCTTTAAGCGCTTTTTCCGAGCCCGTCCTTGTGGTGCCATAGGACGATTGCGGACAAGACACCGAGGACGAGTGCTGGTACTGCTGACGGTCCAAGGATCGCGAGGTGCGCGACGACGGCGCCGATCATGGTGACGACAAGGAGGGCGGCACCGAACGCTTCCCGTCCTTTGATCCAAAGCAGGATTGGCGCGACCACTTCGATAATCCCGGTTGCATACCGGAACCATTGTCCGACACCGATCGCGTCGAAGATTGCGACCATCATCTCGACACCTGCGAGTTTAGCTAAGCCGGCTGCTATGAACGCGAGCGTTAGAAGAACTTTGATGGCAAGAATTGCGTATCTCATTTGAACGTTCCCTTGTCCGGTTTAGGCCGCGATATCAAGCGTATGAACTGCATCACGAGCAGCGGACAGCGTTGTTTCTGCGTCAATGGCCATTTGATCAGCGGCGATGAAGACGACGTCCTTGATTCCAATGAACCCCAGCACGTGACGGATGTAGCCGGTTGCAAAATCTATATCTGACCCCATCGCGGTTCCGCCGGATGCCACGGTGACAATGGCTCGTTTGCCTTCAAGGAGGCCAACGGGGCCGGTTTCGCTATACTTGAAGGTGACGCCTGCACGAGCGACCAGGTCGACCCATGCTTTGAGAGCCGCAGGAACGCCAAAGTTGTAGATAGGGAGACCGATAAGTAGCACGTCGGCCGAATTGATTTCCGCAATCAAGGAGTCGGACAGAGCAAGCGCTTCTTTCTGATCTTGCGAGCGTTCTTCAGGTTTTGTGAAGTTTGCGCCGATCCAGTTTTCTGTCAGTTGAGGCAGCGCTTCGTCTGCGAGATCGCGGACGGATACTGTTGTGTTTCCATCTGCCAGAAACCTTTCGACAATGGTGTCGTTAAGTTCTCGAGTGATAGAGCCTGACTTGCGGGCGGATGCGTCGATGCGCAGGATTTGCTTTGGCATGGGAGCCTCCAGTGTTTCGTTGAGTTCTAGTTAGAACCGGAGACCCGCCGCGAAAATTCCCCAGTTCCGAACGCCAATTGTGCATTTTTGTAGAGATGTGTGAAAATTATGGTGGATATATGAAAAAATGCACGATAGCGTGGTGACGAATTCTTGGAGACGATATTCATGTCCATTAGCACTTGGGACGAGATACGTACGGCATTTCACGTTGCGCGTATGGGTACAGTGAGTGGCGCGGCGGATGCGCTTGGCGTTCATCACGCAACGGTCATTCGCCACATTGATGCATTGGAAGACCGCCTGGGCGTTAAACTCTTCCAGAGGCATGCCCGAGGCTATACTGCGACCGAGGCCGGTTTGGACCTTCTCCAAGTTGCGCAGGCGACAGACGATCAGTTTACGCAATTGGTCGGACGCATACGCGGCCGAGGTGATGAAGTTTCCGGAGAATTGGTCGTTACCTCTCTGACATCAGTTTCTCCTAGGTTGACACCTGTTTTGGCCAAGTTCCAAACACTCTACCCTGATCTGATCGTCCGCTACATCACAGGCGATAAAGTATTGCGGCTGGAGTATGGAGAGGCACACGTCGCGGTTCGCGCAGGCCGCGCTCCCGATAACCCGGATAATGTTGTCCAACCATTTGTCGCGCAAGAGATCGGACTTTTCGCGTCGGACGAATATATCGCGCGGAAGGGAAGACCGGAGAGCTTTGATGACTTGTCGGGCCATGACTTTGTGACTGTGGATTCCAGCGAAAGCCGTGCGCCGTTTGCACAATGGTTGCGGGACAATGTTCCGGCGGAACGGTTTATTTTTCGCGGCACCGACAACAGAGTTCTGCGTGATGCTGTTGTTGCTGGCGTTGGCATTGGGTTTGTCTCCCTTTGGGATGCCGAACGCTATGCAGGACTGAACATGCTTTTTGACCCCATTGAAGAATGGACTGCTCCGCTATGGTTGGTGACCCACGTTGATTTGCACCGTACGACGAAGGTTCAAACGTTCCTGAAGTTCCTGAAGGAAGAAGCCAAGTCTTGGTAAGGCAGCAAGTGCCAACACGCGATGCAGAGTTGCGTGGGCATCTAGCAATGCTTGTTTTTTCTGGACTGGTTGCCGGTTCGTTTTCGTTAGGTGGCCGCATCGCGAACGAGATCGACCCTATGGCGCTGACCGCCATACGTTTCGCATTGGCCGCTGTCGTTGTCTTTGTAATCGCACTTGCGACAAAGCAGATCGAAAGGGAGACGTTTCAAGCGCCTTGGCGGTTCCTGTTCCTTGGTGCGCTTTTCGCGATGTATTTCGTCTTGATGTTTGAGGGCCTCAGGACTGCGCATCCAGTATCTACCGCTGCTGTATTCACACTGACGCCGGTCATGGCCGCTGGATTTGGATGGCTTGTCATGCGGCAGGTGACCAATCGAGCGATGGCGTTGGGTCTTTGCCTTGGTGGCGTGGGCGCTCTCTGGGTCATATTCCGGGGTGATATCGAAGCATTGCTCGGTTTTGATGTGGGTGTCGGCGAGTTGATCTTTTTCATCGGGTGCATCGCCCATGCACTATACATCCCAATGGTGCCGAAGCTGAGCCGAGGCGAGGGTGTGTTTGCAGCCGCTTTCGGGACTATGGCGGGAGGTGCGATTGCTGTGGCCTTAGTTGGGGCGGGCCGTATTGCACAGACGGAATGGAGTTCGCTTCCGTTCCAAGTGTGGTTGGTTTTGGGGTATCTCGTCGTTTTTGCATCGGTGGCGTCTATCAGCCTGATCCAGTTCGCGTCGTTGCGGCTGAAGGCAGCGAACGTCATGGCCTACACCTATCTCATCCCGTCCTGGGTTATCCTGTGGGAGTTTGTCTTGGCCGATGATGTCCCTGCATTGGTAATAGTGCCTGGGATAATTCTGACCATCTTCGCCTTGGTAGTGCTGCTCCGGCATAATCGAGCGCCCGCGACCGCATAGCTCGCTCGTTAGCTGTCGGCAGAGTCGGCGATGATGTCCTCTTGTGCGAGATACTTCTCGAACGCGTCGAGGTCGAGCGAGTCGAACTGGCCAAAGCTCTGCATCCAGACACTTGCCTGTTTGAGGGCGTCAGGATTGAGCTTGCACCACTTCACGCGACCACGTTTCTCCTGAAGGATCAGGCCCGCGCGGGTGAGGACCACCAGGTGTTTCGAGATTGCGGCCAAGGAAACGTCGAAGGGTTCCGCCACATCGGTGACGGCCATATCATCCTCCAGCAGCATTTCGAGAATGCGGCGTCGCGTTGGATCGGCGAGCGCTGAGAACACGATATCGAGGCGATCATTTTCTGTCACGTCTTGGCCGTATCCGCCTGCCGGGGCGTTGGTCAATACGAATGGTGATGATTTTGATCAAGAAACGGAATGACACGGGGCGCTTCGTTGGCGATACAGTGCGGCGAAGGTTGAGGTGAACGGCATGGCATTCCGGTATTGGTCTATAATTGTGTTGCTGGGAGTGGTGTGGGGCACATCGTTCTTCTTCAACGAGATCTTATTGCGAGAACTTGGCCCGTTCTGGACGTCTGCGGGGCGTGTCGGGTGCGGGGCTCTGGGATGTTGGGCGTGGGTTTTTGCGCGTGGGCGAGACTTCCGAATATCGCGCCAATTATTGGGATTACTCGCTGTGTTTGGCTTGGTGCAGTACGCGCTTCCGCTCACGATTTACCCTGTCGCGCAGCAATATATCACGTCGAGTGCCGCGGGCATCGTGAATGCAATGACCCCAATCACCGTTGTGTTGGTCAGCCACTTCTGGCCGGGCGGCGAGAACGCGACTTGGGCGAAAACAACTGGTGTGCTTATTGGCTTCCTCGGAATGGTCGTTGTGATCTGGCCGGAGTTCCAGGGACAAGGATCGTCGAACCCTTGGGCGATGATCTTGGCCATTCTTGCTCCGGTTTGTTACGCTATCGCAGGCAATATGTTGCGGTGGCTGGACGACCTCGGCCGCATCGTGATGACGGCGTGGTCCCTTTTGTTCGGAGCGCTGATATTGGTGCCGCTGGCGCTTGTGGTTGAGGGTCTCCCCACCATCACCCGAGCTGAGACCTGGGGAAGTCTTGCTGCGATCGGATTTGTTTCGACATCGGCAGCGTTCATTATTCTGTACTGGTTGATACCCCGTGTAGGGCCGACTTCAGCGTCTGCGATCACATATATTGCCCCGATATCCGCGATCTGGCTGGGCGTTGTGTTTTTATCTGAGAGCCTGCTGTTTGTTCAGGGGATTGGCATGGCGATTATCTTTGTTGGCCTTCTTTTTATCGACGGGCGCATCTTTGGGTTGCTCGGGAAAGCTCAACCAAGTGGTTGAACATTGCCATCAGGTGCGACAGATGGCGCAGATCCTCATTGTTCGAATGATTACAGATGCTTATATGAATTTGGGCTTGGATTGACTCCTTGGTCTCTGTCGCTTAGTTCGGTCGCAACTTCTCATGGGGGCTTGGCCCGTGGCCGATACCGATCAGGACGATCCAAAGGTCCGGCTTGACGCCTTGGAGCGTAAGCTGGCTGAAAAGCGTAGCAAATACGCGCCGAAGCCTCACATGGACGAGCATTATTCACAGGCTCAACAAGCCTGGAGAATGGTGATCGAACTTGTCGCGGGGCTGGGCATCGGTCTTGGCATGGGGTTTGGGCTGGACGCACTCTTCGGAACGCAGCCGTTCCTGATGATTGTGTTCGCCCTTTTGGGTTTTGTGGCCGGAATCCGCACGATGATGCGCACGGCCGATGAGTTGAATTCCGAAGCTGCGACAGATGCAGCGGAGGAGAACGCGGAAAGGGACGACCGTGGCTGAAGACGCAAAAAGCGAAG
>CAZMRS010000062.1:0-9069 GCA_964568435.1 uncultured Boseongicola sp.
ATCGTACGGACAAAATCCCCGGGTCAGTTGGCGCGCATCAGGGGAGTATGTTGTCATCGACATCGAGGATGACGGCCCGGGAATTCCCGATGGCGAACTTGAGAATGTCTTTGCCCCATATCACAGGCTGGAAGCGTCGCGGTCGCTCGAGACTGGCGGGCACGGCTTGGGTCTGTCGATCGCGAGAAGCATAATTCTCGAGCATGGCGGCACAATCTCTCTCTCTAATAAGCCGGAGGGCGGGCTGCGCGCGACGGTGTCGCAGCCCTGGCAGCCCCAAAACTCCAGTGATTTTGAAATGCCCGAGACCGAAGCCGTTCGACAGCCGTTTACTTTGAGCCAGCACGAGGAGTGCACAGTATGATTCCCGAAATTGGACATTTTGCTCTTATCCTGGCGCTGGGCCTGGCTTGCGTCCAAGGTGTCTTGCCGATTTTGGGAGCGGCGACGGGGAACCGGGTGTTCATGGCATCTGGCCTGTCGACGGCGATTGGGCAGGTTGTCCTCATCGGAATAGCCTTCATCGCGCTCATGCGCTCGTTCATTGTGAGCGACTTCACTGTCCTGAACGTCGTCGAGAATTCTCATTCGCTGAAACCAATGATCTTCAAGATCGCCGGCACTTGGGGCAGCCACGAGGGCTCACTCCTTTTGTGGGTGCTCATCCTTGCGGTCTTCGGTGCTGGCGTAGCCCTCTTCGCGCGAAATGTGCCGGCCGGGCTGTTGGCGCGGACCTTGTCTGTTCAGGCCTGGATCAGTATCGGCTTCCTGTCCTTCATGCTTTTGACGTCGAACCCCTTCGATCGCGTATTTCCGCCGCCACTGGACGGAAATGACCTCAATCCCCTGCTGCAGGACATCGGCCTTGCGATGCACCCGCCGCTTCTCTACCTCGGGTATGTCGGCTTCTCGATCGTCTTCTCTTTCGCGGTCGCAGCCCTGCTGGAGGGCCGGGTGGATCCTGCCTGGGCTCGCTGGGTCAGGCCATGGACCCTGGCGGCCTGGATTTTCCTGACGGCGGGCATCGTGCTCGGCAGTTGGTGGGCCTATTACGAGCTCGGTTGGGGCGGCTGGTGGTTCTGGGATCCGGTAGAGAATGTCAGTTTCATGCCGTGGCTATTGGGAACGGCATTGCTGCATTCGGCGATCGTCACGGAAAAGCGTGACGCCTTCAAATCCTGGACGATCCTTCTCGCGATCCTCACCTTTTCGCTGTCCCTGCTCGGGACTTTCATCGTGCGTTCGGGTCTGCTCACCTCTGTTCATGCCTTCGCCGTCGACCCGGAGCGGGGTCTCTATATTCTCGGTTTGCTCGGGGTTACCATTGGTGGCTCCCTTGCCTTGTTCGCCTGGCGCGCTCCTGCGATGGAGCCCGGTGGACTCTTCCGTCCCATCAGTCGGGAGGGCGCGCTACTTCTGAACAATTTTCTACTGGCGACGGCGACGGGGAGCGTGCTGGTCGGCACTCTTTATCCACTCTTCACCGAAGCATTCTCCGGTGACAAGGTTTCCGTCGGCCCTCCCTATTTCAATGCGGTTTTCATCCCCTTCATGTTGCCGCTGGTGGTCGCCATGGGGATTGGCCCATTTCTGAGCTGGAAACGCGCGGACCTGAAAGGGGTCGGTCAGCGTCTTTATGCCGTGGCGGCACTCTCCGCCTTGGTCGGTTTGGCGGTATGGTACATCGCGCGCGGGGGGCCGGTGCTTGCTTATCTGTCCGTCGCAATCGCCGCATGGCTCCTCATGGCGACATGTCGCGAGTGGGCGTCACGCGTGAAGCTGTTTGAAGGCTCGCTTTCAACAAGCTGGGCGCGGGCGAGAGGACTGCCGCGCTCGGCCCATGGGATGAGCCTTGCACATGCCGGTCTTGCGATCGCCATGTTTGGCTTTATCGGTTCAAGTGCCTGGAAAAGCGAAGAGATCGTCTTTGTCGAACCGGGCGCAAGGATCGCGATCGCAGGGTTCGACGTCCGTTTCGATGGTGTCGAGCGGGTTCCAGGTCCGAACTACATTGCCGACCGCGGCACGCTGACGGTGTATCGGGACGGCGATCTGCTCACAACGCTTTTTCCCGAGAAACGGTTCTATCCCGTCGCGGAGAGTCAGACGACCGAAAGCGCTATCCGCTCGACACTGGCAGGTGATCTTTACGCATCGCTGGCGACGCCGGCGTCCGACGAGGCGGCTGCAAGCGGTGCATGGACTTTGCGGATCCTTTACGAACCGTTGGTCAATTTCATCTGGATCGGTTCGGCGTTGCTCGTCCTCGGTGGCGCCGTCTCGTTGTCTGACCGGCGACTGAGGATCGGCGCGCCGCGCCCGTCGCGCAGGTCCGACACAGCCTCTGACGCAGTTCCCGCCGAGTAGCCGATGAAACGACTTCTTGCCGTCATCCCCTTCGCAATTGTCGTCATTCTGGGCGGTGTTTTTCTGTGGGGGCTTAACCCGGATCGGGATCCCAATGAGATCCCGTCGGTCCTGATTTCGCAACCTGTTCCTGCTTTTGAACTGCCGCCGGTCGCTGGACTCCAAACGCCCGGTCTGAGCCAGGATGATCTGGCAGCAGCGCCCTTGCTGGCCGTCGTCAATGTCTTTGCGTCGTGGTGCGTCCCGTGCAGAGCCGAGCATGGGGTTCTGACCCGCCTGCGAAAAGACGAGGACATCCTGCTTTTCGGTATCAATTACAAGGACAAACCGGAGGACGCGACGCGTTGGCTGGCGGACCTCGGAAACCCATATGACCGCATCGGTTCCGATTTGAACGGACGGGCCGGCATCGAATGGGGCATTTCAGGAGTTCCCGAGACCTTCATCGTGTCACAGGGCGGGATCGTCCTGCACAGAACCGTCGGTCCGATAGTTGGGGACGACGCAGTAGCAAAGTTCAAAGCCGCGCTCGCGGCGGCCCGTACCGCGACGGAGGGTAATTCATGAGAGTTATCCTCATTGCCGTCCTGTTGTGGTTGCCCGTCGGCGCGGCGCTTGCCGTGGAACCGGACGAGGTTCTCTCGGATCCGATGCTTGAAGCCCGCGCCCGCGCTCTTTCGAAAGAGCTGCGCTGCGTGGTTTGTCAAAACCAGGATATCGATAGTTCAAATGCAGGCGTGGCCCGCGATCTGCGGTTGATTGTGCGGGAACGACTGGTCGCCGGCGATACCGACGAGGAAGTCCTCGATTTTGTGGTTGCACGGTACGGCGACTATGTCCTGCTTCGGCCGCCCCTCAAGCCACTGACTTATGTTCTCTGGTATGGCCCGTTCGTCTTGTTGCTGTTTGGTGGTGGCATCGCACTTGCCGCCCTTCGCGGTCGGCGGTCGGCGGAGCCACCTGCCGCGCTGACCGAAGATGAGGAAAAATTGCTCAACGCGTATCTCGTGGAGGATAGGAAGACAGAGTGATTCTGGTCACATTTGCCATTTTGTGCCTGATCGCGGTGGCCTCGATCGGTGCCGCGCTGCGCGGTCGCGTGCCGACCGGCAGGGGAGCCGCGGAGCGGGCGATCTTCTCCGACCAGATTTCGGAGATAGACCGCGATGAAGCGCGCGGACTGATCGGAGCCGAGGAGGCCAAGGCCGCGCGAACGGAAATCAAGCGTCGGCTCGTTGCGTCGCTGAAACGCCAGGAACAAGACGTGCGAACTTCCCGGTATAGCAAAGCGATCGTGCTCGTTCTCGCCCTGATGGTTCCGGTCGCTGCCGGTGCCTTCTACTTGTCCCGCGGGACTCCCATGATGCCAAGTGTCACCCTCGCGGATCAGGCCGTCGAGAGACAGCGCGTAGAAGATGTTATGGCGCTTGCCCGTCAACTGAAGGCCCGGCTGGAGGCGGAAGCGGATGGCGGACCTTCGGACGGCTGGGTGCTACTCGGGCAGACCTATCTTCGCCTGGAACGGTTCGAGGAAGCCGCCGCGGCGCTCGCGGTGGTCACTGAACGCGCAGATGCAACATCCGCTGCCTGGTCGCTCTACGCGGAAGCTCGGATCCTGGCCGAGGATGGCAGGGTGACGCCGGAGGCGCGGAACGCGGCGGAACGGGCATACAGTCTCGACCCGATGAATCCGGCGGCGAGCTACTATTCGGCGCTTGCGCTGGAGCAGGCGGGGCAGCCGGAAGCGGCACACGACCTGTTGCTCGAGCGGCTGGACCGGTCACCCGAAATGGCGCCCTGGAAGGAGGTGTTCGCGGCACAAGCAAATCGTCTTGCGGAGGGCTTGGGCCGCGATCCTGTGGTCGGGTCGACCGTGGCCTCCGCGCCGAGACCTTCCGCCGCGGATATCGAAGCGGCCGCCAACATGACAACGGAAGACCGCACGGCTTTCATTCGGTCGATGGTCGCGCGGCTTGCCGCAAGGATGGAGGAAACTCCCGAGGACATCGATGGCTGGATGCGGCTCGGAAATTCCTATCGCGTTCTTGGCGAGATCGACGAGTCGCGGGCAGCCTACCTTTCGGCGCAGGCGTTGCTTGCCGGGCGACCGGATGATCCGCGGAGGATTGAAGTCGAGCAGGCGCTGTCGGAGTTTTGAATCCGCCCGCGGTGTCATCGCGCGCCTGCCGACGTTCTGGCGCCGATGGCGCGTGGCAAACTGCGGCGCGTCATTTGTGATCACTCAAAAATCACGTATCCGGTACGTCCCTCGGTACACGCGAGTTTGGTAACACCTGACACCAGATTGGAGGCGGCACGGCAATCCGGGGGTAATGCGGGCGATGTTACCTTCGCTGCGTCAACTTCCGCACCTTTGTACGGGCAAACGCCAAGGTTGCCGGCACATCCACCCAGAAGAAGCAGAAGGAATCCAGAGGCAAATTTAATCTTCATTTTGGCAAGTAGCCCGTCTGGGAGGCAACACGTCAATGTTACAAATTCGTACAAAAAATCAGGCCTGAAGCTATTCCGAAAGAGCCGCAATCCGCGTATGAATCGAAAAGTAGAAATTTGAAATGAGGCAGTCAAATGCGGACGAAGAACACGCTGGGCGTTGCGCGGCGCGCTTTCATTATGGGCGCGGGGGCCACGGCGCTGGTTGCTCCGTCTGTTCTCCGCGCTCAAGAGGCGGGAACGGTCCGGCGCAACACATCAGGCTTCCGGCTGCACAGTTGGCAGGACCATTTTGATCGGATGGGTAAGGGAATTATCATTTCCGATACGAGGTCTCGGGTACTACAGCAGTGGACACCGGATGGTGAGATGTTCATCTATCCGACATCCGTTCCGATGTCTGATGAACTCACTAGGCGTGGATACACTGAGATCGTTTTCAAGGATCCCGAACCGGACTGGACACCGACCCCATCCATGCGGAAACGTGACCCTTCTCTTCCAGCTTACATGCCACCGGGCCCCGACAATCCGCTTGGCATACGTGCGCTGCATTTGTCGTGGCAGTACTACAGAATTCATGGAACCCACGATACACGAAAGATTGGTCGGCGATCTTCGAACGGATGCATCGGCCTTTACAACGAGCACATCCTGGAGGTGTATGACCGGACGCCTGTTGGCACACAGGTTAAGCTGATCTGAGGCTGCGCCGAAAGTGTCGAAATCAATGATGTTCATCGTGGTCTTCTTTGTGCTGGGGCTTGGCCTATTCATATGGAACGGGACGGGTCCGGTTGACCAGCCGTGACACACAATGACCACGCCCGATCTTTCCCGCGTCGATGCCGGAGCGCCTATTGTGGAGGTGGCTCTGCCGGCGGAGCTTTCGGCGAATGCCGAGATCGGCAAGCTTGCGTTCGAAGCGAAATGTGCCGCGTGCCATGGCGCAAACGCAGCCGGTCAGAATGGTGTGGCACCGCCGCTCGTGCACAAAATTTATGAACCAAGCCACCATTCCGACATGGCATTCGTGATGGCCGTTCAGAATGGGGTGCGTTCACACCATTGGAGTTTCGGCAATATGCCGCAGATCGAAAGATTGACCCAGGGTGACGTGATGATGATTGCCGCCTACGTTCGGGAACTGCAAAGGGCGAACGGGATCAATTAGACTATGTTGCGGTCGCAGCTACGAAAGCTCCCGCCGTTCGTCGGATTCTTGGCTCTGCTTGTCCTGTTGCTGGGTGCTGCAGTGCCGAGACCGGATGCTTTACCCGGCGAGGCTGCGCATGATTCATCGGTGTAGATGGCCCAGGACGCACCTTCGCATGAAGAGCATGCGACCAATACCGATGCGATGGTCAATTCCCGCTGCTCGTTGGACGCCAGGTGCGTTTCAACGGTCGTGATCGCGACCATTGACGCGTTGATTTCCCCTGAAACCGCCGGGACACAACAGGGTCCAGGTCCGCCGATACGTCTGGCGTTGTCTAGGCCGGGCGTTGAACTGCCTCCTCCGCGATCCTGACAGCAGTCCCAATTCCGAGTATTCAAGACAGTATATGGCAAGAGGAAAGCCAAATGAGCATGAAGAAGATTGCCGGAACAGCATTGGTGCTAAGCACCCTGGCAACAACAGGCTTTGCGGATCCGGCGCACGATGTAGACTTCGGCAAACCCGGAACCGAAGCAACCGTCGATCGCGTGATCGAAATCTCGATGACCGAGATGAAATTCTCACCCGCGGCGATCGATGTCGTGGAAGGCGAGACCATCAAGTTTGTCGTTCGCAACGATGGACGCGCGATCCACGAGTTCGCTATCGGGGTCGAAGAGACCTGGCAGGCGCATCGCAACGAAATGAAAAAAATGTTCAAAATGGGTATGATGAACATGCGCAAAGTGAACCACGAAAAAATGGAAGCGTCCGGAATGATGCATGACGATCCAAATAGCGTGCTGCTCGAACCCGGCGGCGAAGCGGAACTGATCTGGACCTTTGTCGAGGCCGGCGACTACGGTTTCGCCTGCAACGTGCCCGGTCATTTCGAGGCCGGTATGGTGGGCGAGTTCAATTTCGGAGGAGCCGAGCAGTCTTAGTGAATAACTGCCAGACGACTGGGCGCTCGCTGCGCCCGGTCGTGATCGAGCCGCGCGGGGGCGCGGGGGAGGGGAAAATGACTCTTACGAGGCGCGGTATTATTTTTGGGGGTGCGGCCGCCGCGGCTGCGTTTCCGGCCATGGTGGCAGGTCAGACCTCGCCGACGGTGATGCGGGCCGCACCAAGCGATTTTCAATTGCTTCCGCAAGGGTATGGAACGACCGCGGTGTGGAGTTACGACGGGGCAGTGCCTGGCACCGAGATTCGCGTGCCGCAGGGTGGACGGGTCCACAGGCGTCTGGTCAACGATCTTGACCATCCAACATCGACTCACTGGCACGGCATGCGCCTGAAAAACGACATGGATGGTGTGGCGGGTCTGACTCAAGAGGTGGTCGCCCCGGGCGAGTCTTTTGATTACGATTTCGTTGCTCCTGATGCGGGCACCTATTGGTATCACGCATAACCGCTCGTTTGAACAGGTCGCGCGCGGACTTTACGGTCCGCTGATTGTCGAAGAACCTGAGGCCATAGATGTCGACCGAGACGAGGTTTTGGTTCTCGACGACTGGCTTCTCGATCCCGACACGGGCCAGTTTTTGGGAGAGTACGGTGAGCCGCACGATCTCAGCCACGCAGGCCGACTTGGAAACCATTCTACCACCAATAGCACCTTTGAGTTGACGCTCGCAGTTAAGCGCCATGAACGCCTGCGCCTACGGCTCATCAATGCAGCAAATGCCCGAATTTTCGACCTGCGACTGCGCGGGCTCGAAGGTTGGGTCGTAGCCCTGGACGGCATGCCGCTCGCAGCGCCGCGGTCGGCGGAAGGCCCAATCACAGTGGGTCCGGGGCAGCGGGTTGATCTCATCGCGGATGTGACGCTTGAGGCGGGAGAGGTGGCGCATATCGTCAGGATGGACAGGTCGGATGCCTATTCTCAGGTCGCTTTTAAGGTTGAGGTTGGGGGCTCGGCCGCGCGGCGCGGGGCGCCAAAGCCCCTACCACCGAACGCGCATGCCATGCCGGATATTTCACAGGCCATACCGGTGAGGCTGCATATGCAAGGTGGCGCCATGGGTGGGCTGAGGCACGCCATGGCCGGGGGCAAGATGCAATCGATGCGCGACCTTGCCGTTGACGGCCAATTCTGGGCGTTCAATGGTGCCATCGGATCTGTGAGCGAACCGCCGCTGACAGAATTCTCGCGAGGCCAAACAACGCGCCTTACCATCGTCAATGACACTGTGTTCCCACACGCGATGCATCTCCACGGTATGCATTTGCATGAGATCCTGCCTGATGGCAGCCTCGGAGATCTACGGGACACGACGATGCTGTTGCGCGGGGAAACACGCGACATCGCTTTTCTGGCTGATAATCCGGGCGACTGGCTGCTCCACTGCCATATGTTGTCGCACGCCGCGTCCGGCATGATGACATGGATTCGGGTCACATGAGGCGCAGTCTCGCTGTTGCTGCTGCGGTCGCTGCGGTTGGGGGCGCGGGCGCGCTGTGGCTGGGAAGGTCCGATGCTCAAACCGGAGCGATGCCGGCAGACATCGATATTGCGCAGGGGCAGGCTCTGTATGCGGCGAACTGCGCCGCCTGCCATGGCGCAAACCTGGAAGGGCAAGAAGACTGGCGAAGTCCCGGTCCCGACGGCAGATTGCCCGCACCGCCGCACGACCAGACCGGTCACACGTGGCATCACCCGGATCAGGTCCTTTTCTCATACACCAAGCTCGGAGGACGGGCCCTGATGGCAGAGCAAGGAATGGAGTTCGATAGCGCAATGCCAGGCTTCGGGGGGCAACTGAGCGATCAGGAGATCTGGAACATACTCGGGTACATCAAGTCGACCTGGCCTGAACGGATCCGTGAAACTCAAGCGGTTCGCACTGAAGGCGAAGCGCGCAGCAGAGAGACCAAACAGTGAGATATCTTTCCACTCTTTGGCACTCTTGGTGCCAGCCGCTGCTTTAGCAGATGATCTCAGCGAGGAGCGCGTCGAGGAACTAGTTCTCGAGGCCATCTGCCAGAACTCCAGACAGCTTTCGAAGCCGCGATGCTTGTGTGTCAGCCGTCAGTGGAAGCGCCCCAAGCGGCGCAGACGACTATAGTCGAAGGAAATCGGGGAGCGC
>CAZMRS010000063.1:0-9020 GCA_964568435.1 uncultured Boseongicola sp.
ATCCGCCCTGCATCGCGATGACACGCCCGTTGTTGACGTCCATCGCCATGAAACCGCCCTGCACACCGGGGATTTGGCGCAAGGAGAAGATCGGGTCCTCCTCCGTACCGCCCTCGTGTCGAACATAGATGATGTCGCCGACATCCATTATGTCCCGCGGCACGGAAGCGCCCCGGATCCAATCAAGGTCGCCTCGCTTTATGAAGTGCCCGTCGATACCATTTTCCCACCCTTCGACGCCGATAAGCGCAACGGTTTCGCGAACCTCAAGCACAACAGCGGGATACCAGCCGGGAATGTCTCTCGGAACGTTTGTCTCTCGCAGCGCCTCCCTCCAAGCTGCCGAGCCATCTTCTCCCAATCCCGTCAACGCGGCTGGCTCGATCTCAGCGACTGGTCCCAACCATTCACCCTTCGAGCGATCGTATTGTTCCAAAGCTTCACGCAATGCAGCCGCCGCGACATCCTGCATTTCAGGATCCATCGTGGCGCGCACCGTCAGGCCCGCCGACTTGAACCCAGTATCGCCAAAGTCACGACTCAGTTGACGTCGGATTTCGTCGGTGAAGTAGTCGCGTGGCGGAAGCTGCTTCCGGAACCCTTCATAGTCACCGTTTTGCACAGTCAACAGCGGCGCATCGCGGGCCGTCTCGTATTCCGACGTGCTCAGATAGCCGTTCTCGTACATCTCTGACAGCACGAAGTTACGCCGTGCCGTTGCCCGTTCAATCTGCAAGACAGGGTGATAATCATAGGGCGCCTTGGGCAAGGCCGCGAGATAGGCCGCGTCTTGCGGCTCTAAGTCGGCAAGGGTCTTGTTGAAATACGTCTGCGAGGCCGCGGCAACACCGAACGATCTGAACCCAAGGTCGATTTCGTTCAGATAGATCTCAAGGATCTTATCCCGATCAAGCGAACTCACCATCCGGTTCGCAAGAATGATCTCTTTGAGCTTTCTGTCGATTGTGCGCTCACCGCTGAGGAAGCTGATCTTCGCCACCTGCTGTGGGATCGTCGACGCACCGCGAATAGAGGCACCCCGGGTTTCAACTGCCTCGTAGGCCGCCGCCGCGATCCCGCGCAAATCGAACCCTGCGTGAAGATAAAAGTTTTTGTCCTCTGCAGAGATGAAGGCGTGCTTTACAAGGTCGGGGATTTCATCCGCAGCCGCATAGATCCGTCGCTCTTCTGCAAACTCATCAATAATCCGCCCTTCGGTCGAATAGATTCGGCTGATGGTCGGCGGCAGATAATTCGCAAGGCTTTCGTGATCCGGCAAGTCACGCCCGTACACCCAAAAAACAGCACCGACCGTCAGGGCAGCCATCACAAGCCCCAACGTTATCATGCTGAAAATCGCACCAAAGAACGAAAAGATGAAACGCGTCACAAAGCCAACCTTTCAGATACAGTCACCATATACCGATCTCGCCACCAAGCGTCAAAAGCGCCGCTGCGTCGCATCGGCCGCATAACGCCGGAACCACGTAAAAGTTTCGTGACCTCTTGTGCAGTAGTTGCATAGCCGATCATCTACCCGCCATGACACCCGACAAAATCCTGACCACCTACGACACGGTAGGTACAACCTGGAACCAGCAGCGCAACACATCATTGTTTGAAAAACGCTGGCTGGATCGCATGATGAACCATGCTCCGGGCAAGCGCGTGCTGGATCTTGGATGCGGGTCCGGAAAACCGATCGCCAGCTACCTCTGTGAAAAAGGAGCGAAGCTAACGGGTGTTGATGGCGCAATGGCAATGATCCGTCTGTTTGAGGAAAACGTGCCCGACGCCCGCGCCGTTTACGCCGATATGCGCGGCTTGAACCTCGGTGAGACTTTCGACGCGATCCTCGCGTGGGACTCCTTTTTCCACCTCGATCCGAACGATCAAGTCGGAATGTTCAAAGTATTCAAACGTCACGCAGCAGCGGAGGCAGCCTTGATGTTCACATCAGGCCACGAGCACGGCACAGCTATCGGACAGGTTGCAGGCGAACCGGTCTACCATGCGTCTCTTTCGCCCAACGAATACGAAAAGCTCTTGAACGAGCATGGCTTCACCGTCCGTCATTTCAAACAGGAAGACCCCGAGTGTCACAGCCACACTATATGGCTCGCGCAACTTACTCCATAAGGCTGTCCCGCAGCAGAACATCCTCATCCGCCCATTGCAGCAACGCGTCACGAACAGCATCGCTGGCCTGTGCGATCCATTCAGTCGAAAGCAACATCTCTCGGTCACGGTCGGTCGAAAGAAACCCAAGCTCGATCAACACTGACGGCACTTCGGCCGCCTGCAAAACTGTAAGCGCCCCTTTTCGATGTGGATTGGAATTCACGCGCAGCTCATGGGATCGGAAGCCGGTCACAATGAGAGAGGCGAGCGCTTCAGACCGTGGCGTGGTGTTGCGCTGGGCAAGCTCGATCAACACCATCGCAATTTCATCCTCATGTCCTGACAAATCCACGCCGGAGAGAATATCGTTTTGCGCGTGGCGCTCGGCCAATCGGGCCGCTACTTCGTCGGTAACGTCCTCCGTCAAAGTGTAGACGGTCATGCCGGACGCGACGCCGGACTCTTCTGAAAGTGAATCTGCGTGAAGAGACAGAAACACGTCAGCACCGGCCGCGCGCGCCAGCGTCATGCGTTCGTACAACGGAACAAAAACATCTGAGTCCCGCGTCAATACAACTTCAAACCTGCCCGATCTCAGCAACGTGTCCTTCAATTGCCGCGCAAAGGTCAGCACGATATCCGACTCTTTCAAATCGCCGTCCTCTGCTCCGGGATCCAGCCCTCCATGCCCCGGGTCGAGCGCGATGCGCAGTTTGTCGGGGGCTTTCGAGATGACCGGCGCGATTACCTCAAATGGGTCGTCGTCGGCCCCTGCTGCATCGCGAAATTCGCCGGCCGTTATTGGGTTGAGGACAAGCTTCAGCAGTGCCTGGCCGTCCTCATCCACCGTCATTTCCGCGATATCGACGGCAAGCGGTTCACCCAGAACCAGGACAAGACGGGACCAACCGGGACGGTATGGGCCAGCGTTGAAACTCAAGATGCTCGCTGATTGCACATTCGGCATCCGATCCCACACCAATTCCGATAAATCGATGACCAGGCGCGGCGGTCCATCCAACGTATGCACTTTCCAGGGAACGGCCTGCGTCATAGGGATGGAAATTTCCACGTGACCACCGTGGTCGGCTATCACGGCTCCGCCATCCAGAAGGCGCGCAGACGCAGAAGGGGCCTGTGCCCCAACGACCTGCCCAAATGCGAGCAAAATCCCAGCCACCAAAGCTGTAAATGCGATTACAAACCTGCTCATTGCCTCGTTCTTTGCGAGAACATTTTTCGTTTCAGTATCTTATCGCAAGCTCTCTACCAGGCCAAACCTTTTAGGCGATATGGCCTGCTGCGCGCATGAATTTATGAAGTCGCTCAAGGCCTTCAATGATATCCGAGGTGGAACGCGCATAAGATAACCGCAATGTTCCTGCTCCGCGCTTCTGGTCGAAATCGAGCCCGGGCGTCACAGCAACACCCGCCTGCTCCAGAATTTCACGCGAAAACGCCACCGCATCATCCGTGTACTCGCTGACATCCGCGTACACGTAAAACGCCCCATCAGGCGGTGCGATCCGCGCGAAACCCGCTTTCGGCAGGCCCTCGAGCATCAAGGCGCGGTTCTGGCGGTACACATCCAGATTGGCCTGCAACTCATCATCGCAAGACAAAGCCGCAAGCGCAGCCACCTGAGACGCATGAGGTGGGCAGATGAACATGTTCTGCGCGAGCCTCTCAACCGTTCGCACATGATCCTCGGGCACAACCATCCACCCAACTCGCCAACCGGTCATCGAAAAATACTTGGAAAACGAGTTGATGACATAGGCATCGTCGGTGATCTCAAGCGCAGAAACAGCGCGCTGATCGTATTCGATGCCATGGTAGATCTCGTCCGAAACAAAGGCGGCATCGCGATCGGAGCATGCCTCGATCAACGCGCGCATTGCCGGTGCATCCAGCATAGTCCCCGAGGGATTGGCCGGGGATGCCACGATCAGACCCGCGATATCGTCGGGCAGATCACCCGCAACAGGCTGATAACGGTTCGCCTCGCTGGTCTCGATGTCAACCGGGTGCAAACTGAGCGCACGTAGGATTTGGCGATATGACGGGTAGCCCGGGGCACCAAGCGCGACGCGGTCGCCGGCGTCAAAGAGGGCCGTAAACGCGAGCAAGAACCCGGCCGATGAGCCCGACGTCACAATGACCCGGTTTGGGTCCAAATCCAGATTGTGCCGTTCTCCATACAGACTTGCAATTGCGGAACGGAGTTCTGGAAGTCCTAGCGCCACGGTGTACCCCAAAGCACCCTGCTCCATCGCCTTCGCAAGCGCCAATCGTGCACCTTTCGGCGCTGCTGTTCCCGGTTGGCCCACTTCGAGATGAATAATGTCACGCCCCGCGGCCTCTGCCTGCGCGGCAGCCTCCATCACGTCCATGACGATGAACGGGTCCACATCTGATCGGCGAGACAATCGCATGTTGAGCGCTTCCATTTTTTGAACAGGCACGCGCCTGCCTGCCAAGACCAATGCGTTGCGTCAATGCCTAAAGGCATCAACAATTATCTGTGAAGAGGTTGCGTTGACGTCCAAGCCTATGGTCTTGTTCGGACGATGTTTATTGGAGATTATTTATGTTTCGTTCCGCTCTACTCGCAATCTGTATTTTGGCCGGCGCAGCCAGCTCTGCGTGGTCCACAAACATAACAGCCATGAACGAAGCGGAACGCGACAGTTTCCGTGCCGAGATTCGTGAGTACCTCTTGTCCAACCCGGAAGTCCTGATGGAAGCGATTGGTGTCCTGGAAGAACGCCGCGCCCAAAACGCGGCGCAAAATGACCTCTCGCTGATCGCTGACAACCGCGAAGCAATCTTCAACGACGGCTACAGCTACGTTGGCGGGAATCCCGATGGGGATATTACCGTCGTCGAATTCCTTGACTATCAATGTAGCTTCTGCAAGCGCGCTTTCCCGGTGGTTGAAGAACTGATCACCAGCGATGGCAACATTCGCATCATCATCAAAGAGTTTCCAATTCTCGGCGACGCGTCGGTCATGGGATCGCGTTATGCATTGGCTGTGAAAAACCTGTACGGGGACGGCGCCTACAAAAACGTCCATGACGAATTGATGTCTCTGCGCGGTAGTCTCACCCCGCAAACACTGGTCCGTGTGTCCGAAATTCTTGACTTCGACCATGACGACATCCGTGCCGAAATGGAAAACGAAGACATTACAACCATTATCAACGAAAACCGGGCCTTAGCCCAAACGCTTCAGATCCAAGGCACACCAACTTTCGTCATCGGAGAAGTCTTCGCCCGCGGATTTTTGGAACTCGATCAGATGCGTGCCGTCATCGCCAACGAACGCAACAGACCAGGTTAAGCGCTACTCGGCCGCCTCAGCGGCACTCTCAGCTTCAATCTCGGCTGCTTTCTTTTCGACTTGCTCAACGATGTGATTCACCATCTCGTCGTTGGAAAGCTTGTGGCTTTGTTTGCCCGCCAGATACACCATGCCAGAACCTGCACCACCACCGGTGAACCCGACATCCGTCATGAGCGCTTCACCTGGGCCGTTGACCACGCAGCCGATAATGGAAAGGCTCATAGGTGTCTTGATGTGCTCCAAGCGTTTCTCAAGGATCTCGACCGTCTTGATTACGTCAAATCCCTGACGCGCGCAGGATGGGCAAGAAATGATGTTCACGCCGCGATGTCTCAGCCCGAGAGACTTGAGGATCTCGTAGCCGACCTTCACCTCTTCAACCGGATCCGCAGACAAGCTAACGCGGATTGTATCGCCAATCCCCATCCAAAGAAGATTGCCCAGACCGATTGCGGACTTGATCGTACCGGAGGTCAGACCGCCCGCTTCTGTAATGCCAAGGTGAATCGGGGCGTTCGTCGCGTCCGCCAAAGCTTGGTAAGCAGCCGCGGCGAGAAACACGTCAGACGCCTTGCAGCTGATCTTGAACTCGTGAAAGTCGTTGTCTTCCAATATCTTAATGTGGTCGAGGCCGCTCTCAACCATCGCTTCGGGACATGGCTCTCCATACTTTTCAAGCAAATGCTTTTCGAGCGAACCAGCGTTCACACCGATCCGAATCGAGCACCCATGATCTTTCGCCGCTTTGATGACCTCTTTCACGCGGCTTTCATCGCCAATGTTGCCAGGGTTGATCCTTAGGCAGGCGGCACCCGCCTCTGCTGCTTCGATCGCCCGCTTGTAGTGAAAGTGAATGTCCGCCACGATCGGAACGGGGCTTTCTTTGACAATCTCGCTCAACGCCGCGGTCGATGCTGCATCCGGGGTCGAAACCCGGACAATATCTGCACCGGCCTCGGCTGCGCGTTGCACCTGATCCACGGTGGCGGCCACATCAGTTGTGTCGGTGTTCGTCATCGTTTGCACGGAAATCGGTGCATCTCCGCCCACGGGAACTGACCCAACGTGGATCTGGCGCGAGTTACGGCGGTAGATGTTGCGCCAGGGGCGGACGTGGTTCAGCGACATGAACTTGCTCTGCGAAAAGTAACGGTCCCTCCCTAGATAAGGAAAGCCGGATCAACTGGCAATCAAAGGTGCACCTAGTTGGAAGACTGTGCTTCTGCGACGGCAACAAACCGTGCAAGGTCGGAATCGCGTTCGATGTCAGCCACCACGTAACCCTCAGTCAGTGCTTCTGCGGAAAGCGAGACATCTTTGACAACTTCGGGTCCGGCGCCTGCAGGACCATAGGCTTGTCCATTCACCATGAAATAGAGAGAGCCCGCATTCCCTGCACGAAGCGTCGCGGGCGCTTCTGTGGTCGGAAGTTCGAATTGCTCACCAGCATCAAGAATCTTCTCGAAAATCACCGTGCCATCCGCACCTCTCACACGGACCCAAGAGGGACGCACTGCAAAGAGCGACACGCTTGGTGCGACATCCGCAACAACCTGTACCGTATGAACGACGTCATCCGAGCCCGAAACTTGGGGTGCTGCACCCGAAACGGGCTCAACAGGATCAGGAATTGAGAACGGGAGATTGTCAGGGTGAGCCGGTTCCACCCGCGCCAAGCGATCTTCGACACCTGGTGCGAGCGCGCCGAAGGTGTTGGGATCGATCGCAGCGATGGGACCGTCACGAGCAATCATCACTGGCACGTCCAATGCCTCGGGGCGCGACAGGCGGTCGGTTTGTTCAATTTCCAGCGTCAATCCCGCGGTCACTTCGCTGTTTTCGCTTTCGATTGCCGGAAAAGCCTGGCTCATCGGATCAAGATCGGCCAGCACGTCAGGCGTTTGCTCAACAGGCGTAAAACGCACCTTCTGGACCTCTTGCAGCACAGACCATCCGCCGTACCCAATGCCTGCGATCAACACCATCAGTACCATCACCGAACCGATGGCCCTGGGTTCGATACCTGCAAAGACCGCCTCGCCCTTGGGCATGTAGCTGACGCTTGGTTCCATGAACGGATCGCGAAGATGCGCTGGAACCTTTTCACCGGTTGGGGCCTTCGCCTTTGCACGGGGCTTGGACGTGCGCCGCACCGATGCATCCGCCGACATGCCATGCGCGACCGTGAAATTCCCTTCATCGCAAAACGTCTTGAACGCCCACTCCGGGTCGAGACCCAAGTAGCGTGCATAAGACCGCACGTAGCCGGCAATGAACCCGGGCGTCTCGAAAGCCGAGGCATCCGTGTTCTCAATCGCAGCAATGTAGTTAGCCTTGATTTTCAGTTCGCGCTGAACATCCAGAAGGGACTTACCAAGCGTGGCGCGTTCACCCCGCATGATATCACCGAGCAACAGATCGAAGTCGTCAAAGCCTTTCAGCTTTGGCGCTTCTTCTGTTTCCGACGTCTCAGGACGCCCGCTCATATGTTCTGCCCCATGTAATCTCAACGCTGTCCCACACCCAAGACCTGCAGAATCGGTCTATGGCTACTGCCTAGACGTTAACACAGCACTTGCAACTGGTCACTTGGGGATAAGTCTTACGCAGAGAGTTCGGCGCGATTGAGCGCACAATGCGACCAAAGTTCGTCCATTGCGCCGACGAGTGCATCCATTTCACGCGGCCCGTGAACCGGCGACGGTGTGAAACGCAATCGCTCTGTTCCGCGTGGAACAGTCGGGAAATTGATCGGCTGAACGTAAATCCCGAACTGGTCGAGAAGCATATCGCTGAGTTGTTTCGTGTGCACAGGATCGCCAACGATGACCGGCACGATATGGCTTCCGTGATCGATGATCGGCAAGCCCAAACCTTTCAGGCGAAGCTTCAGAATCTTGGCCTGTGTCTGGTGTTGCTCTCGACGCACCTGATCCGTTTTCAGGATGCGAATAGACGCAGCGGCACCCGCAGCCACAGCTGGCGGAAGCGACGTCGTAAAGATAAAGCCCGGCGCATAAGACCTTACGGCATCACACATTTTCGCACTTGCAGCGATATACCCGCCATGCACACCAAAGGCTTTGCCAAGGGTGCCGTTGATGATGTCGAGGCGATGCATCAGACCGTCGCGTTCAGCAACACCTGCCCCGCGGGGCCCGTACATGCCGACCGCATGAACTTCGTCAAGGTAAGTCAACGCATTGAACTCATCAGCCAGATCGCAAATGGCCTCGATCGGACCGAAGTCACCATCCATTGAGTAGATGGATTCGAACGCAATCAGCTTGGGTGCCGAAGGATCATCAGCTTCAAGCAACGACCGCAAATGCGCGACATCATTATGCTTGAAGATCCGCTTCTCGCCACCGTTGCGGCGAATGCCCTCAATCATAGAAGCATGATTCAGCTCATCGGAGTAAATAATCAGCCCCGGGAACAGCTTCGGCAATGTGGATAACGTTGCGTCGTTTGCAATGTAAGCCGACGTAAACAGCAGCGCCGCTTCTTTGCCGTGAAGGTCGGAAAGTTCGGCTTCCAATGCCTTGTG
>CAZMRS010000064.1:0-9019 GCA_964568435.1 uncultured Boseongicola sp.
AAAGATTCATGCTCAAAAGCTGTGCGGCGCCGGTAATACCCGCCAATGGGTTCTTGATCTCATGCGCCAGCATCTCCGCCATGCCGATCGCTGATTTTGCCGCAGACTTCGCAGACATCGAACGGTCCAACCTGTCGGCAAGTCCGCGCGGCTCCATAAGCACAAGAACAAACCCAGGCATTCCCGTCATGGGTGCGATCTGCACGTTGCAACGGACCGGCGCGACATTGCCGGATCCGACGTCCACGTTGTTCATGAACATGGAAGCTTGATCCTGCCGGACCCGGCGAAATCCATCGTCAATAGGTGAATCGATTGCCAGCAAGTCGAAGAACGGTGCGCCACGGATAGATCTCGCGCTGGCATTCAGAAAGCTCTCTGCAGCGGGGTTCACTTCTGAAATCACATCCCCAGGATCGATCAAAAACGCCGGGATCGGTAACGAAAGCCAAAGCATGTCGTGAAAAGTGTTCATGCGGCCAAGCGCTCCTCGAGAGCAGCGGGCAAAAGCGACCGGGCTTTCCCGACATTGGCGGTCAACACTGACTTTCGTAGCGAAGGCGGTGTCTCGGCTCGGTCCATGTACCAACCAAGATGTTTGCGGACGACCCGACCGCCCAGGTCTTCGCCGTAGAATTCGACCGTCTCTTCAAAATGCCGCATGACCATTGCGATGAACGCATCACCACGCGGGATTTCAGGTCGCGCGCCCCACCCCAATGCATGGGCAATCTCCGCCAACCGCCAAGGTGCACCCTGTATCCCGCGTCCAACCATCACGCCGTCAGCGCCCGATTGCTTCATTGCGTCTTTGGCCGTCGCGGCATCGACAATATCGCCGTTTGCAATAACTGGCACATCGACAGCGTTCTTCACACCTCGTATCGCCGCCCAGTTCGCGCGCCCCTTATAGAACTGACACCTTGTACGCCCGTGCACGGTAATCATTTGAATGCCTGCCGCTTCCGCGCGCGCCGCAATGTCCGCAGCATTCATGCAGTCGTCGTCCCATCCCAACCGCATTTTTAGGGTCACAGGCACCGAAACTGCCGACACCACAGCTTCTATCAGTGTCAGAGCATGATCCGGCGTCTTCATCAGAGCCGACCCAGACATGCCGCCTGTCACCTTTTTCGCCGGACATCCCATATTGATATCAATGATCTTGGCCCCGTTCGCCTCGACCATGCGCGCGGCCTCAGCAATCCAAAACGCGTCCCGACCAGCCAACTGCACGGAAGTCGCGTTCTCACCAAAGCCAAGTTCCGCCTTTTCGCGGACTCCCGGCTTGGCCTGCACCATCTCTTGGCTCGCAACCATTTCGCTCACGACAAGCCCAGCCCCAAAGGACGCAACCAATCTGCGGAACGGCAAGTCCGTGATTCCGGCCATAGGTGCCAAAAACACGGGCGGATGTAACTGCACTGCGCCTAACGCTATTGTCATGCCTAATCCTTGAGCAACGCCCTTTTATCTATGTGTTATGGCGGTTAACCTCAATTAATGGCAGCCATTCAAAGCTGTCAAATTCACCACATGCACATTTTTTAGGCAATTTTTTGGGAAATTGCGAGCATTGTCACTTTCCTCACCATTCCCTAGAGGATGGGTATGAAGGACCCGCAGGACAAATGAAGCTAGGCGTCGTCATAGTGGCAGCTGGGCGTGGACTTCGCGCTGGCGGAGAGGTGCCAAAGCAATGGCGCGATGTGGCGGGCATCCCAATTGCTGAGCGCACACTTCGCGCAATGCATTCCCATCCAGCGGTGAGCGAAATCGTCATGGTTTTGCACCCTGATGACACTGACCTGTCGATATGGTCGCGCGATCTGGTTTCGTCTCATGTGACTGGTGGAGAAACGCGCTCTGCATCTGTGAAGGCTGGACTGGGCGCTCTTAGCGAGAAAACAACTCACGTTCTTATCCATGACGTGGCTCGACCCTTGGTGACTTCGAAAGTCATCGACGGAGTCATTGAGGCGCTCAATTTGCACGACGCCGCAGCCCCGGCGCTCGCCGTAACCGACGCGCTTTGGCGTGGTGAAAATGGCTCGGTTTCCGCGACAGTGGATCGATCCAACCTTTTTAGAGCTCAAACTCCACAAGGGTTTGAGCTCAAGAAAATTCGCGCGGCGCACGACGGCGCAGAAGCTGAGGCCGCCGACGATGTCGAAGTTGCGCGAGCCGCGGGACTGAGGGTCGTAATCACTGAAGGCGACCCGGACAACATCAAGATCACTCACCCTCAAGACTTTGAACGCGCGGAAAAAATTCTTCGCGCTAGGCAGGTTTCACATATGGACATCCGCGTTGGCAATGGCTTTGACGTTCACCGATTTGGCCCCGGAGAAAAGGTCATCCTTTGCGGCATCGACATCCCGCACTCACGTGGCCTTCAAGGGCACTCAGATGCCGACGTTGCGCTTCACACTGTAACAGATGCCATCTACGGGGCACTTGCCGAGGGTGATATTGGACGACACTTCCCTCCCAGTGATCCGCAATGGAAAGATGCCGCGTCGGACATCTTCCTGGCACACGCCGTGAAACTGGCTGCCGACAAAGGCTTTCGCATCTCAAATGTTGATTGCACCCTTATTTGCGAGCTCCCCAAGATCGGACCACACGCTGCAAAAATGCAATCAAACCTTGCACGTATCCTCGAAACAGACGCAAGCCGCGTAAGCATAAAGGCCACGACGTCCGAAAAGTTAGGCTTCACGGGGCGTGAAGAAGGGATCGCCTGTATGGCCACAGTTACCTTGGTGTCGAAGTGAACCGGCTGCTACTTAGTTTCTTCGGCGCGGGGCACATCCGCCCAGCTCCCGGCACATGGGGATCAATCTCTGCCTTTCCAGCCGCTTGGATTCTGTATTCCATCGGCGGACCATGGTTGCTCTTAGTTTCAACGCCCGCGCTCTATGCCCTTGGCGTTGCCGTGCTCCGACGCGAAAGCGAAGGCCTCGAAGATCACGACCCGTCGTGGGTTGTTGTGGACGAGGTTGTTGGGCAGTGGATCGCTCTTCTCCCGGTGGCGTTCGGCGCTTACCTTGCAGAAGTATCAGTCCTTAAACTCTGGCCAGGCCTCATAGCCGCTTTCGCTCTGTTTCGCCTTTTCGACATCTGGAAACCATCGTTGGTCGGTAAAGCCGACCGTCGCGGTGACGCCACAGGCGTGATGCTGGACGATGTTTGGGCAGGAGTCTTCGCAGCAATCGGTGTTGCAGCACTCGCTGCGATTGCGCATCTGGGACTCGCAACGTGACAAACCCCTCCTCCGCCCAACTCATTCTTGAGCTTGCAAAACGTCAGGGCGCGATCGTGGCGACCGCAGAAAGCTGCACCGGCGGCCTCATCTCAGGCGCCATTACCGAGATTCCCGGCTCATCCGATATCTTCGACCGCGGCTTTGTCACGTATTCCAATGAGGCAAAGATGATGATGCTTGGTGTCCCCGAGGAACTCATCCAACAACATGGGGCGGTCAGTGAAGACGTGGCCTTGGCTATGGCGCAAGGCGCTTTGGAGCGTTCGGCTGCGAACCTGGCGGTATCTGTAACTGGCATTGCGGGACCAGGCGGCTCCGAACACAAACCGGAAGGCAGAGTGTGTTTTGGTTTGGCAGCAACCGGCCAAGAACCAACAGCCGAGACTATTGAGTTTGGCGCCATTGGTCGAGATAGGGTGCGGGAGCGCACCGTAGAGCATGCTCTAAAACTCCTCGTCGACGCCCTTTCTTAAACTGCACATTTTTTAATCTAAGCGCCCCAGATTTCGCCCACAGCAGTAGCAGATATGGAATTGCACAATAATTAGCCACCGAATCCCAGCCTTGCCTCTTTAAATCGCGCCCACAACACGTTTCGTGGCGCAAACCAAAAAAGCTGGAGGGACACATGGTTGGGGCAGATACTGCTTGGATTATCGTAGCGACGGCACTCGTGCTGTTTATGACGCTGCCGGGATTGGCACTATTTTACGGCGGCCTGGTTCGCGCAAGAAACGTGCTCAGCGTCTTCATGCACTGTTATGCAATCGCATGTGCAATGTCGGTTGCCTGGCTTGCTTTCGGGTACTCGATTGCATTCGGGTCTGGCGGTTCAGGCTATTGGGGCGGCCTCGACAAGATGTTCCTCTCGGGCGTCACCGCGGATTCGCTCTCAGGCACCCTTCCCGAGGTCCTCTTCTTTGCCTTCCAAATGACATTCGCGATCATCACGCCTGCCCTTATCGTCGGCGCCTACGTTGAGCGCACCAACTTCGCCTTCGTCGTGACGTTTTCGACGCTCTGGATGCTCCTGCTTTACGCGCCGGTCGTACACTGGATTTGGGGCGGCGGAATGCTCGCAGATGGCGGCATTTTCGGAGAAACAGGCGCACGTGACTTCGCTGGCGGTATCGTCGTCCACGAAACGGCTGGCTTGGCCGCACTGGTGATCGCGGTTCTGCTAGGCGCACGCCGCAATCAGACAACCCCTCCGCACAACCCTGGCTACGTTATGATCGGTGCCGCGATGCTCTGGGTTGGTTGGTTCGGCTTCAACGGAGGCTCCCAACTCGCAGCGGATGGCGGAGCCGCGATGGCTCTGACAGTGACTCACATCTCAGCAGCCACGGCATCGCTCACATGGGCGATTTGGGAGCGCATCAAGTACGGTAAGTCGTCCCTTGTTGGCATGGTCACAGGTACAATCGCTGGCCTCGCGTCCATTACACCTGCAAGCGGATTCGTCGGGCCGGTCGAAGCGCTGATCATTGGTGCAGTCGCAGGCATCCTCTGCCAGGAAGCCGTGAACGTCATCCGAAACCTACTCAAGATCGACGACACTCTTGACGTCTTCGCAGTCCACGGCGTGGGCGGCATTTTCGGCACGATTATGATCGCTGTCTTCGGGCAAGGCGCGTGGTCCGCACAGCTCGGCAGCATCTTGATTGTCGGCGTCTTTACCGTCGTCGTGACCGCGGCCCTTGTGCTGATTGTGAAAGCCATCTTCGGACTACGGGTCGATGAAGACACAGAAACCACAGGTCTCGATCTCGCCCAGCATGGCGAACGCGCCTACGACATGTCGTCTTAAGCGTATCTCCAAAGAGCGGCGGCTCAAAAGCCGCCGTTCTTATGAAATCGTCTTCAAAGCTCAGTATTTCCGAACTTAGTAACCATACAATTCCTGAGCGCGACGCTCGAAAGCGCGAACAATCCTCTGCATCGCGTCGTTGAAAAATAACGTTGCAGTGGATTGCAGCAATCGGCTTCGGAACACAAAATCAACGTGGAAGAAAACCTCACACCCGCCGTCTGTATCCGTAAACTTCCAGTTCGAAATCATGTACTCGAACGGCCCATCCAGATACTCAGTATCAATCCGATGGTCATCCGGCCAAAGAACAACCCGGCTACCAAACTTTTCTCGAAAAACTTTGAACGAGATAACGAGGTCCGCCAGCATGATCTTCCGATCACCATCATCGGTCACTGACCGCACCCGCGCCGCAGCCGTCCACGGCAGAAACTCTGGGTATCGGGCCACATCTGACACCAACGCGTACATCTGCTCTGCCGTATAAGGAAGGTGTCGTGTTTCTTCGTGCGTCGGCATCAGGTCTTCGCGTTTGTTCTCAATTCTGTCTCAGCTATAGCCATCGACTTTGAGTTAAGTGTAGAGACAGGACGGACAGTCAAGAGGATTTGCCAACGTGACGCAACCTTATGTTATCGACGAGATGATCTCGGCCAAATCCATCGCCGCACGCATCGAAGCGCTTGCGGCAGAAATCAAAGCCACGTTCTCGGACACCGACAAGCTCGTCGTCGTCGGCCTGCTTCGTGGTTCATTCGTCTTTATCGCAGACCTTGTGCGAGAGTTGGACATGAACGTCGAAGTCGACTTTCTCGAAGCCTCCTCATACGGCGACAGCATGGAGTCCAGCCGCGAAGTGCGAATTCTGAAAGATCTGCGCGGAGAGATCGGCGGCCGCGACGTGCTTGTCGTAGAAGACATTGTTGATACAGGCTTTACCCTGAGTCACGTCATTAGCCTTCTCTCCTCACGCGAGCCACGTCGTCTGGAAACAATCGCTTTGCTCGACAAGCCATCTCGTCGTGAAACGGATATTCGCGCAACGTGGACCGGATTCGAAATTCCAGACGAGTTCGTTGTCGGCTATGGGATCGATTATGCCCAAAGAAACCGGAACCTCCCTTTTATCGGCAAAGTCCGCTTCACGTAGGCGCCCCGCAAAACAGCAATTGCGACCGTTTTGACACATTATTAAGACAGCCACCGCAAATTTGCAGATAGACGCTGTTCGACACCGATCGGCATACTAAGCTTGTCTTGGGAGGGGTGTTTTTCAAGGATCGCATTTTGCGTTTTGCTCCCGCTGCCATTCTTTCGATTTGCTTAACGGTGCCTGGTGCTGCCTCTGCGCTCGACTTGTCGTTTGAGGCGCCGGTATTGAAATTCGCGCAAGATGGTCTTTTTTCGGAGCAAGCGACTCTTGAATTCTCGGACACTGACGAGAAAGCGCCCGAAGTGATGACGCGAGTCAATCTCGGTTTTCGTTTCGACGAAGAGAGACGCGGGTCCTATGCAAGCGCCGGCATTGAGTTTCCGTTTGGTGAGATTGATCTGGGACGTCCGCGGTCTATTTTCGACGGTGGTCCACTGCCATCGGGCGCGCCCGGCGTTCCAATGAATCTCAGACCGCTCGTCGATGAAGCCGCTCTAAATGAGACCCTCAGCGCCGGAGTGAGACTCGCAGCCCGTCAAGGTCCTGTCCTCCTCGGCACGTCCGTTCACACACTTGAAGATTCGGGCCTGTCGATCATTGGGGTGGCTGGCCGATACGATACCAGCCCAATTGGCGCGTTGGATAATGTCGCGGTCTATGGCGGTGCAGAAACGGACGGGCAGGAAGAGCAGTATAGACTTGGCACCGAATTCACACGGGGACGTGCAACGGCTGGTATCAACGTATTGCGATCCAACGAAAACGAAGGCCGCACTCTAAGCCAGGTGTATCTCGGACTCTCCGTTAACCCTTCAATTTCATTAGGAGTTTCCGGCGAAAGGGACGCTGATGTCGCCAGCGATACTACCGAAACTCGTTTTGGGCTTGGAGCATCCTTGGAAACAGATAGCGGCACATTCGTCGAGGGCGGCGTGAACGGTTTCACAAACGACGACCCCGAATTTGGGGTATCAGTCGGCTTCCAGTTCTGACAAAAAAGCACAGATGATCTGTGCGGTAGCGCGCGATGACCTTGCGATAATCACGACTTTCCTTTTTGTCGCACCCCTCTACCCTTCTGCAAATTATGATCTAGCGGAGAGTTTTAGATGAAACGCGTCACCACATTTTTCATTGCAGCTGCTCTTGCTGCCTCGACCAGCGCAGCATTCGCCGGCGGACACGGCGGCAACCCTGCGGTAAAAGCAAGACAGTCGCATATGCAGCTCTACGCGCACAACCTTGGAATTTTGGGCGGTATGGCACGCGGAAACATCGAATATGACGCCGGAGCGGCGCAAGCCGCAGCGAACAACTTGGCAGCCCTATCCACGCTAGATCAACGCAGCTATTGGGTGCCCGGCACTTCGAATGCAGAACTCGGCGAGGCAACACGAGCACTGCCGGCTCTTTGGGAGGCGGGTTCAACTGCACGCGAAATCGGTGGACAACTCGCCGAAGCCGCGGCGACGCTTGCAGCAGTCGCGGGCGACGGGCAAGGCGCGCTCGGGCCCGCACTCGGCCCTGTGGGCGCATCTTGTGGTGCGTGCCACGAAACGTATCGGCGCCCGAACAACTGAGTCTAGGAAAAAGACATGGCACCGCACTCACAGCGGTGCCTTAAAAGCCGATGCGCCGGTTCCTCGTCTATCTCGTCTTACTGATCGTCGTAGTGGCGGTCGCGGGTCTTTGGATGACAAGACCCATTGAAGTTGCCAGCTCTCGTTTCGATGGAATAGACGGCGACTCCGCACGCGGGGAAATTGTATATTGGGCCGGCGGCTGTGGGTCTTGCCATGCCGCTGAGGACGACGAGACAAAGCTCGTCCTTGCTGGAGGCCGGCGCCTCAAAAGCGACTTTGGAACATTCATTTCGCCGAATATCTCACCCAGTCCCCAAGGAATTGGCAACTGGACAATCACAGACTTTGCCAATGCCATGCTGAACGGCACATCGCCTGACGGCTCACATTACTTCCCAGCATTCCCTTACACGTCTTACACCCGTATGACCGACCAGGACATCGTGGACCTTTGGGCGTTCATGCGGACCCTTCCTGCGTCCGATACTCCAAGTGAGCCACACGAAATCGCATTCCCATTCAACTTCCGTGCCAGTGTCGGCGGCTGGAAACTCCTCTACTTCAAGTCCGATTTTGTTGGCCCCAGTAGCGGTTCAGAGCGGGGACAATATCTCGTGGAAGCCGCAGGGCACTGCGCCGAGTGCCATACACCGCGTACGGCGCTGGGCGGTCTTGATCTCAGCCGTTGGATGGCCGGTGCACCAAATCCATCTGATCCAGGTCGCATCCCGGGCCTGACGCCGAGCCAACTCAAATGGAGTGAAGCAGATATCGCCTACTATCTTGAAACAGGCTTCACACCGGACTTTGACAGCGCTGGCGGCGAAATGGCTCAAGTCGTGGGAAATATGGCGCGTCTTTCAGCCGAAGACCGAAACGCCATTGCGGCCTACATCAAATCTCTGCCGCCCGCCGAGTAACGGCTTGCAGCGACCCTAATTCGAACCAAGCTTCTTCAGACGCGCCTCGCGCAAGCGCGCAAAGTCATCGCCTGCGTGATAAGAAGACCGCGTCAGCGGCGTCGCCGACACCATCAAAAAACCCTTGCCGTAAGCAGCTTTTTCGTAAGCGGCAAACTCGTCGGGCGTTACAAACCGATCAACAGCGTGGTGTTTCGGCGTCGGCTGCAAGTACTGCCCAATTGTCAGGAAATCGATGTCTGCTGCGCGCATATCGTCCATGACAGCATGAACCGCCTGCTT
>CAZMRS010000065.1:0-8957 GCA_964568435.1 uncultured Boseongicola sp.
TTCAAAAATCTTTTCAAATTTTCTGCGACCATTCCAGTCTCCGGGAAGGACGACACCACTTAATGCCCGGCCCGGGCCACCTTTGACTTCGGTGACAACCTCGGCCGTGGCAACCCGAATTGCTTGCCCATGCACTGGCGCCGCCGCGGCAAATGCCGCGCGGTTCTTACTATCAATGCGCGACGCTCTGATCCTGTCCCGCAATCCAGGTACAGTATTTTTTATGTAGTCAAATAACATTCTAATGTCGTCTGATACTGCCGCATTCCTCGGAGCCGAACTTGCTAGGCAGTGGCTTCGCCGCATTCCTAGCAGGATTTAGCGATGTGGAAAACTTTTTTCTGCTTGCCGTTCCTTGAAACATGGGGGCGTTCAAGTTGATTGTCTGGCTTCTCTAACCCACGGTATAAAAGGAGATAGTAGTTCCGTGGTGGAGTGAGCCGTAATTTTTTGGGTGACGAATTATGGATTGTGACGCTATGCAAAAGGTTAATGTACTGGGCCATTAGTGACCGCTAAGGCGCGAAAGACGGAATGGCAGAGCAAGAAGGTTTGGAGAAATAATTTGAAGATCGACGTTGACGTGCTTGTTATAGGCGGAGGCTTCAAGGCGGCAAAAACCTCGAAAGCGCACTAAGCCGCTTGTCCGTTCAGACCCATATGGCCAGCAAACATAAAAGCGCCAACGATTTCGACGCCTTGGACACGCTTTTTTTGAATGGCGACAGAGACTTAAACGACTGGCTCGAACAAGCGTCGCAAGCTTTGGCAATGGCTGTCACCATCGTTGAAAACCTGTTCGACCCCGAGACAATCATCCTCGGTGGCGCCATGCCCACCGCTGTTCTCGAACACCTGGTCGACAACTGCGTCTTGCCTGACCAATCTGTGTCTAATCGCCCCGACACCGACGCGCCACGCCTTCAAAGCGGCCGCACCGGCCGTATGACCGCCACGCTCGGCGCTGCCGCACTCGCACTGAACTCGTCCCTCTCCCCACACCTCGCGCCCACCCGCTGAACAGACACGCCATGCCACTTTCCGACAAAGACAAGATTGCAAAATCAAAAGGCGCTCCGCGCATCGTCGCGCTTTGGAAAGCACTCACCGCGCTGAAAAGCACCGTCTCATTTATGAACACCGGCGCACATCCCGACGATGAAACCTCGGCAATGCTTGCCGCGCTCAGATTTCGTGATGGGATTGACATCTCTTATGCCTGCTCGACGCGAGGCGAAGGCGGGCAGAACGATATCGGAACCGAAGCGACCGAAGCCCTTGGCGTCCTTCGAACAGCTGAAATGGAAGCGGCCTGTGATCCGCTTGACCTACGGATGTATTGGCTCTCCACCGCGCCCGACGACTCGATATTCGACTTCGGCTTTTCCAAGAGCGGCGTTGAGACTCTCGCCAAATGGGGACGTGACCGCACACTTGAGCGCTTCGTCCACATCATCCGGACCGAGCGTCCTGACATCATCTGTCCAACCTTCCTGGACATGCCCGGACAGCACGGTCACCACCGCGCCATGACTGAAACTGCCCATGACGTGATGGAACTGGCAGCCGACCCAAACTTCACTGGCTGCGACCTTCCCGTCTGGGCCGTCAAGAAAATGTACCTGCCAGCATGGTCCGGTGCCGGCCAGGCTTACGACGATGACCGCCCCCCTCCTCCTGCAACTTTGGTTGTACCAGGCAAAGGAAAAGACCCTGTAACCGGATGGAGCTACGCACAAATAGGCCAACAATCTCGCGCGATGCACGCCACCCAAGCCATGGGCCGCTGGGTACCACATGGGACCGGAACTGACTTTCCGCTACACCTCGCACACACGCGCCTTGATGGCGAAGACACCGAGCTATCGTCAGGGCTTGCGACAAGTCTTTCCGATCTCTCCGAAGTCTCGCCAGATCTCAATGAGGCCCAGGCCAACATCGACGCCGCCATCTCCGCATTTCCAGACTCCACAGAAATCATTTCAGCGGCCAGCAAGGCGCTCTTTCACCTGCGCAAAGCGCAAGAGAAGATCAGCGATGCAGAAAGTGCCGCCTTTGGCCACAAACTTGCGCGGAAGGAGGTCCAACTCTCTCGCGTTATTTTCCTGGCATCGGGTGTTTCGGCCAGCGCTTGGACACAAGATGACGTCCTGTATCCCGGACAGACGACAGCAGCGGAAACAGAAATCGACTCTGCAGAACGGGACGTTTCAACCAGACTGGATCTCCCCGACAACTGGACGCATGAGGCCGGATCAATAACTCTTTCAAACACTGCTGACATCTCAAACAGCTATCCAGACACCTACCTTCCGGACACACCGCAGAAACCAGCTCTCTCCGTGACCATTGAGCTTCACGGCATTACCTCGACAACCAGACATCCACTGGAAACACCGCCCGTCGTCGTGCCAGCCGCCTCAGCCAGCCTATCGCCTGCAAATGACGTCATTAATACGCGCGCTGCAAACCGAACAATTGATATCAAACTCGCTGACGTCGCTCCAAAAGGCGCGACGCTTTCCCTTGATCTGCCGGCCGGATGGAAGGCCGAGCAATCTGGGCACAACTTCGCCGTTAAGGCACCACAGGACATTGCTACTGGCCTCTACACGTTGCGCCTGCAGATCAATGGCACGCCCGCGTCAAGCGTGCACCACATCAGGAAACCACATACGGCGCCAAGGGCTTACATTTCTCCGGCGGAAGTCAAAGTCCGAGTCGTCGACGCCGCTCTGCCTGACACAACGATCGGCTACATCGGTGGTGGCAACGACCGTGTGGGGCACTGGCTTAACCGCATCGGGGCCAACGTCACCGACCTTTCCGACGCCGACCTTAGCAGTCTCAACCTTGCCGAATTCGACACCCTGGTGATTGGCATATTCGCCATGAAGTTCCACTCGGGTCTTGCCGAAGCAATGCCAAGCATCCACGACTGGACACGCGCGGGCGGCACACTCCTCACGCTCTACCACCGCCCATGGGACAATTGGGACCCGGACAATACCGCGCCATATCACCTTGAGATCGGACAACCTTCGTTGCGTTGGCGTGTGACAAATGAAAATGCCGACGTAACCCTCCTCGCACCGGATCATCCAATCCTCCATTCGCCCAACACGATTGGCTCTGATGATTGGCAAAACTGGCAAAAAGAACGCGGTCTATACTTCGCGAAAAGTTGGGACGACGCCTACACACCCCTCATTTCGATGCACGACGAAGGCGAGACGCCCCTCACCGGTGCCTGGCTGGCCGCAGACGTTGGCGAAGGACGACACATCCATACGTCACTGATCCTCCATCACCAGATGGAAAAGCTAACACCCGGCGCGTTCCGCATAATGGCGAACCTCGTTGCCAAACGCGGTTGATCCACCGCGCAATCTGACAGCCACTGCATGGCTTTTGGCGGACATGACGCTGAACACAGTCGCGCTTTCGATTGTCAAAGCCATTGGCCTCGACTTTCCTGCCTTCCAGATCGTTTTCTTGCGGGCTGGAATAGGGTTTTTGCTGATGCTCCCTTGGATCCTCCAGAATCCCAAGGCTTTCGAAAACGTAGAAAACAAAGGCCTGCATCTTGCCCGCGTTGTCTTTTCGGCCATCGCACTCACAGCCAGCTTCTACGCAATTGCACGCCTCCCGCTGGCGCTGTTCACAGCAATAAGCTTCACCCGCCCGATCCTGACAATGATCGCTGCGGCCATCATCCTGCGTGAAGTCATCACCAAAGGCCGCTGGCTGGCTGCCGCTATCGGTTTCGCTGGTGTGTTGATTGCCGTCGACCCCGGCGCGCTAGAGGGCGGAAGCGGCCTCTTCGCGCAGGCCATCACGGTGCTTTCCTCCACCGCAGTGGTCATAGTCACACGTCAACTCGTCCGAGCACCCACCGTTGTTCTGATGACCTTCTACACGGCCGGACTCACTATCATCGCCGCACCATTCGCGGTCTTTACCTGGGAGCCTGTTCCGGCATCAGTCTGGCCGCTACTCATCACAATCGGCGTTTTCGCCCAATATGCGCAGTTCTGTTTCCTCCGAGCGCACCGCTTTGGAGAGGCCTCGTTTATCGCCATCCTCTCCTACGCCAGCCTGATCTTCTCGACGACGGCAGGCTATTTCGCCTTCAATGAAGTCCCAAGCTTCGAGTTTTGGGTCGGCGCAGCCCTGATAATCTCAGCGACACTTTGGATCACCCTCAGTCGGAACGCCTAAGCCGAGCGAGCCAGCAAGTCCTCTAACGGATCATGCTCTTCCACGAAATGTCCCGGCGCCACCTCCCGCAAGCTCGGTCGATAGTTGGCATCATGCGTCAACTTCGACGGAATGAACCGCAAAGCGGCCTTCGCATCCAAAGGCGACGGAAGCTCCCCGGGGATCCGCAACCGCTTACGTGTCGATTCAAGATGGGGGTCAGGTATGGGCACCGCCGAAATCAATGCTTTCGTGTAGGGATGCTGCGGATTGTCATAAAGAGCATCTCGATCCGCCAACTCAACAACGCGCCCCAAATAAAGCACCATCACCCGGTTTGACACCGCGCGCACAACTGACAAGTCATGGCTGATAAACATCATCGCCATACCAAACTCATCCTGTAACTCTTTCAAAAGTTTCAGAATTTGCGCCTGAATAGACACATCCAAGGCGGAAACAGCTTCATCGCAAATTACCAGCTTCGGCTTGTTGATCATCGCCCGCGCAATGCCCACCCGCTGGTTCTGACCACCCGACAATTCATGCGGATACCGGTTCACCATCCGCGCATCGAGCCCCACGCGCTCCATCATCTCAGCCACTTTCAACTTGCGCTCTTCACTCGTCAAATTTGGCTGAAACGTTCTCAACGGCTCCGCAATCGACGCCGATATCGTCATGCGCGGATCAAGACTCGCAAGCGGATCCTGAAATACAATCTGCAGGTCGCGCCGCTTGGGCTTCAAAGCCGCTGTGCTCAATCCCACGAGGTCCTTGCCCAACCAGGCAACCTTCCCATCGGTTGGCGGAATAAGCTGCAACACGGCTCGTGCCAAGGTCGACTTTCCGCACCCGGACTCGCCCACAACCCCAAGCGTCTCCCCCGCTTTGAGCTCGAAACTCACACCGTTTAAGGCCTTCAATGGCAACATCCTACCGAAAAGCCCGCCAGATTGTCGGATCGGAAAATGCACCTTCACATCGTCGACATCGAGCAAAGTATCCGCCCGCTCAGCCACAGAATTCGGTCGGTCATCCGAATCCAACCGCGGCATCGCCGTCAGCAAATCTTTGGTGTACGCCTCCCGCGGTGCAGAAAAGATCGCTTCAACCGACCCGCTTTCTACAAACGCCCCATGGCGCATAACGTGCACTTGATTGCACATGCGTGCGACGACGCCCATGTCGTGGGTAATCAACGCAATCGCCGTTCCCTCGGTTTCCTGCAACCCAGCCATAAGGTCGAGGATCTCGGCCTGCACCGTCACATCCAGCGCCGTCGTCGGCTCATCAGCGATCAACACCTTCGGATTACACAACATCGCCATGGCGATCATCACGCGCTGCCGCATACCACCAGACAATTCATGCGGATACTGCGTCATCCGCCGCCGCGCCTCGGGTATCTGCACTTTGTTCAGCCACTCAAGCGCCACTGCCTCCGCCGCCCGTCCAGACAACCCCTGATGCGACCGCAAAACCTCCTCCATCTGATCCTGCACCTTCAGATGCGGTGTCAAAGCCGTCAGAGGGTCCTGAAAGATCATCGAAATGTCGCTGCCACGCATCTTGTTCAGCTCCGGGATCGACGCATTCAGCATCTCGCGTCCCATCAACTGTACCGAGCCTGACGACCGGCCATTTTTGGGCATCAACCCCATCGCGGCCATAAACGTCTGGCTCTTGCCAGACCCACTTTCGCCCACGATCCCAAGGCACTCGCCCGGATTGATGTCGAAAGACACCCCCCTCACGGCCGAGACAACGCCGTCGGGCGTATCAAAATCCACAGTCAGATCGCGCACAGAAAATAAACTCATCTCAGCGATCCTTCGGGTCCAATGCGTCGCGCAAACCATCGCCGATGAAGAACATCGTGATGATTATCGTGACGTAGAAAAACAGCGGGAACAAAAGCTGCCAAAGCGTGCCGTAGGCCATCGTTCCGGCCCCTTCGGCGATCAACGCGCCGAGCGAGGTATAAGGCTCCGAGATCCCGAGCCCGAGGAACGAGATAAAGCTCTCGGCAAGGATCATCTCCGGCACCAAAAGCGACGCATAAACGATCACCACCCCCAGCAAGTTCGGCAAAATATGCCGAACCATAATTGTGAACTCGCTCACTCCTGCTGCCCGCGCCGCCTCGATAAAATCGCGGTTCTTCAGCGTCAGCGTCTGGCCCCGCACAATCCGCGCCATCGACAACCAACTCACCGCTCCAAGCGCGACAAAGAGCATGATGAACGACCGCCCTGCAACGACCAGAAGCAGAATGATGACCAGCGTTGCCGGAATAGCGAGAAGGATGTCCACAATCCGCATCATCACAGCGTCGACACGGCCACCCATGTATCCTGAAACGATCCCATAAGCGGTGCCCACGATCAATGCCATCGCGGCCCCGATCAGGCCCACCAACAGTGATGTCGTCGTCGCCTGAATAACCCGGCTGTAAAGATCTCGACCCAAATCATCGACGCCGAAGAAATGCCCCGTCTCGGTCGATGGGGAACCAAGCCCGCGCACATCCCCCATGGCGGTCCAATCGATCGTCTCATTGTCCCAAACGGCAAAATACGGCCCCGCAATCGTGAACACCACGATGCAAGCCAAGATCGCCACGCAAACCATCGCGGCCTTGTTGGAGGTGAACCGATCATACGCGTCGCGCCACAGCGATCGACCACGCACCGCCTGATCACCGACGGCTTCCGCCAGCGACATCGATTTCTTTGAGGATCCAAACATGCGCCTGCCCCTCAATACCGGATCTTCGGATCAAACCAGGCATAGGCCAGATCCGTTATGAGGTTCACGATGACAGTCAAGGCTCCGTAAAGGATCGTCACGCCCAAAAGCACTGAATAATCCCGCGACAGAGCCGACCCAACATAGGCCTGTCCCAAACCACCGGTCGAAAAATAGATGTCGACGAACACCGACCCTGTCAGCACGTAAACAAATACAGGCCCCAAATAAGACACGACGGGCAGCAACGTCGGCTTCATTGCGTGTTTCCAGATGATCTGCCGTTCGGGGATGCCTTTTGCACGCGCGGTACGAATGAAGTTCGAATTCAGCACCTCCAGCATCGACGACCGAGTGATCCGCGCAATCGAACCCATGTAAGACGTCGACAGCGCAATCACCGGCATAATCAAATACGGCCAGGCCCCTCCGTTCCAACCTCCTCCAGGCAACCAGCCGAGGTACAGCGTAAACGTCAAAATCAGGATCGGCCCCATGATGAAATTCGGCAGCGCTTGCGCCGCGATCCCAAGCGAAACCGCGAAGTAATCAATCCACGTGTTGTGACGGATCGCAGCGGCAACCCCAAGTGTCACTCCGACGCTCGTGGCGGCCAAGAAAGACAACGACCCATAGGTCAAGGAAATCGGGAACCCTTGCGCGATGATGTCGTTCACATCGCGATCCTTGAACTTAAACGACGGCCCGAAATCCCAATAGAAAATGATATTTGTGAGGTAATCCCAAAACTGCTTCCACATCGGCTGATCGAGCCCGTAGCGCGCCTCGATGTTGGCCAGCACTTGCGGCGGCAAAGGACGTTCCGATGTAAACGGCCCACCGGGTGCCACCTGGATCAGAACAAACGACGCCAAAATCAACAAAAGCAGCGTCGGTATTGCCGCGAACAGACGGCGGATCGTGTAGCTAAGCATGGGGTGCCTCGAAAGGAATAACTCTGCCGCCACGCAAAAGCGCGGCGACAGATATCACTCAAAAGCCGTTATTATTCAGCGACTTTATAGAGGTTCTTCGAGTACCAGTTCTGCTCGACGTTGTTCACAGGCCAGTTCCCAACGTCACTGTCCATCATGTAAACACCGGCATAGTGGTAGACCGGAATGATCGGTTGCTCTTCAGCAATGATCGCTTCCACGCGGGTATACAGCTCAGAAGCGTTGTCCGCCGTCCGCGCATCCTGCATCAGTCCATCAATCTCGGCATTGGTGTACTTGCCGTCATTGTAGCCCGAAGGTGTGGTCAAAAGGTCAAGGAAGGTCGAGGCTTCGTTGTAGTCACCACACCAAGCACCGCGCGCCAGTTCAAAGTCCTGGTTGCCACGGGTTTCAAGGAAGACCTTCCACTCCATGTTGCCAAGCTCGGCTTGGACACCGAGTTTCTGCTTCCACATCTGCGTCATCGCAACCGCAATTTTCTTATGCGATTCAGAGGTGTTGTAGATCATGTTGAACTTAAGCGGATTGTCCGGACCATATCCGGCCTCGGCCAAAAGTTCCTTGGCCTTTGCGTCGCGCTCAGGCTGCGTCATAGACGCCATTTCCGATGCGGGAGGCTCAAAGTCCGCAACAGCTGCGGGTGTGAAGCTATAAGCCTGAGGCTGACCGCCGGCGAGCACGTTCTCGGTGATGATCTTACGATCAACCGCAAGCGCCAACGCTTTCCTAACTCGAACGTCCTTAAACGCTTCTGGACCATCCGGCGACAGGTTGAACGTGTAATAGTAGTTACACAGACGCGGGAAGCTGATCGCCTCTTCTGGGTACTCATTCTTAAGCCGTGGGAACTGACCTGCCGGCACCTCGGTACGGTCAAGCTCACCCGCAAGATAACGCGTCAAAGCCACGTTCTCATCGTTGATGACAAGCGCCACGACCTTCTCGATGATCGTATTGTCATTGTCCCAATACATCGGATTGCGCTCACGCACCGAGCGCTCGTTTGGCAAATGCTCGGTCAGAACATAGGCACCATTCGACACGACGTTG
>CAZMRS010000066.1:0-8956 GCA_964568435.1 uncultured Boseongicola sp.
TGGGTCGTGAGTGCAGCGCACTGGATCACCGGCGGCATCATCGACGCGAAGTTCTTCGGTGTGATTGCCATGTTCGGCGCAATTGCGGTTATGGCTCTGGCTCCGTGGCTCGACACATCTGCAGTCCGTTCGGGCAAGTATCGTCCGATGTTCAAATGGTGGTTCTGGCTGCTGGTGGTCGACTTCTTCTTCCTGATGTGGCTCGGCGCCATGCCAGCGGAAGAACCCTATGCAACTCTCTCGCTGATCGCATCGGCTTCCTGGTTCGCCTACTTCCTCGTGATCCTGCCGCTCCTTGGCGTCATCGAGAAGCCGCTGCCGCAGCCGGAAACTATCGAAGCCGACTTCGAGGCCCACAAAGCCAAGGCGGCCGCTGGCGGCGCAGCTGAAGCCACACCGGCGGAATGAAAGGAACAACGACAATGATCCGTAAGATCACACTTTCCGCTCTGACCGCAGTCGGCCTTCTGGCCGGTGGCGCAGCCCACGCGGCTGGTGGTGCTGGCTACGTCGAGGACTATGACTTCTCTTTTGAAGGTCCATTCGGAACCTTTGACCAGATGCAACTTCAGCGTGGCCTTCAGGTCTACACAGAAATCTGTTCAGCCTGTCACGGGCTGCAGTACGTTCCGTTCCGTACGCTGGGCGACCCCGGCGGCCCGGAACTACCAGAAGATCAGGTCCGCGCTTACGCCGAGTTTTATGAGGTCTACGATCCAGAGCTGGATGACTTCCGCCCGGCACGCCCAACCGATAATTTCCCGACATCGAGCCTTGAAAACGCACCTGACCTCAGCTTGATGGCAAAAGCACGTGCGGGATTTAGCGGTCCCTACGGACTTGGCCTGAACCAGCTGTTCAAAGGTATGGGTGGCGCCGAATACATCGCTTCACTTCTGACGCACTACACAGGTTCGGAAAAGGAAGAAGCAGGCGCAGTTCTCTATGGCAATGAAACTTTCCCTGGCGGCTATATTTCAATGGGCCAGCCACTTTGGGGCGACGATGTCGAATACGAAGATGGCACTGAAGCTTCCATCGAACAGCAGGCCAAAGACGTTGCTGCATTCCTGATGTGGACAGCTGAGCCACAGCAAAACGCACGGAAAGAATCCGGCTTTATCGCCGTTTTGTTCCTGATTGTTCTGAGCGTCTTGCTTTACCTGACTAACAAACGCATCTGGGCACCGATCAAAAAAGGTAAAGGCGCGACGCCAGCCGAATAAGACGGTACCCAACGACACGAAAACGCCCCCAGCCAAAATTGGGGGCGTTTTTTTGTGCCTGTATCACCGGTCTTTGTGACGTCTGAATAATTTGATCAAATTATGCTTGCGGGCCGCAAGGCCCACGGCTAGGTTCTGCTCGATCCTGATTTATTGGTGCTTTATGCTTATCGGCATTCTTCAATGTGGCCACTTCCCGCAACGCGAGGGAGAGCCACTGCGCGACTACACGACCCTTTATACGGAAATGCTCCAAGGCAACGGCTTCACTTTCAAGACGTGGAGTGTCGTGGACATGGAGTTTCCTGCATCCGTGAATGATGCCGACGGTTGGCTGATCTCGGGCTCCAAACACGGTGCCTACGATGACCTACCCTTCATTGCGCCGCTCGAAGATTTCATCCGGGACGTTTACGCCGCCAAAGTCCCGTTGGTCGGCATCTGCTTTGGCCACCAAATCATGGCTCAAGCGCTCGGCGGGCATGTCGAGTTGTTCAAAGGAGGCTGGTCCGTCGGACCCGTCGACTACACATTTGACGGCGGTGAGACACTGGGCCTCAATGCCTGGCACAAGGATCAGGTCATCACGCCACCTAAAGGCGCCCGCACCATTGCTTCCACCGATTTCTGCAAACACGCAGCACTTGCCTATGAAGGGCCTGCACTATCGGTGCAGCCGCATCCGGAATTTCAATCGAAGGATGTTGAAATGCTGTTGGACCTAAGGGCAAAAGGCACTGTTCCCGACAACCTCATCGAGGAAGGCCGCGCCAAAATCGGTGCCGCAAACGACAACGAAGTCATCGCCACGCGCATCGCCGACTTCTTCAAAGGAGCCTCCAATGGCTGACTGGATGAACGATATCCCCGAGCCCGCTAAAGCCTATCTCGCAGGCAAGCGCATGGACGAAGTCGAGTGCATCATCTCCGACTTGTCCGGTATCGCGCGCGGCAAGGCCATGCCTGCGTCGAAGTTTGCGACTCAAAAGCAATTCTTCCTTCCGAACTCGATTTTCTTCCAGACGATCACTGGGGGTTGGGGTGAAGCAGCGGGCGAAGGCGGTTTCACAGAACCTGACATGGTTCTCACCCCCGACCTCTCGACGGCAGTCGCAGCGCCATGGACAGCGGACTGGACACTCCAGATTATCCATGACGCCTTTCAAAAAGACGGAACACCGGTCCCGTTCGCGCCGCGCAACGTCCTGAAACGCGTTGTTGAGCTTTACCGCGCGAAAGGCTGGGAACCGATCGTTGCACCCGAGATGGAATTCTACCTCGTCGCACGTAACACGGACCCCGGTCAGGAGATTAAGGCGATGGTCGGACGCTCTGGGCGCCCGGCAGCTGCGCGGCAGGCGTACTCCATTTCGGCTGTCGATGAATTCGGCCCGGTCATTGACGACATCTACGATTTCGCCGAAGCGCAAGGTTTTGAGATCGACGGCATCACGCAGGAAGGCGGCGCGGGCCAGCTTGAAATCAACCTTCGGCATGGCGACCCTGTGAAACTGGCTGACGAGATCTTCTATTTTAAACGCCTGATCCGCGAGGCCGCGCTGCGCCACGACTGTTTCGCGACGTTCATGGCCAAGCCGATCCAGACGGAACCTGGTTCAGCAATGCACATCCACCATTCTGTAGTGTCGACCGAAACTGGCAAAAACATTTTCGCGGCCGACGACGACTCTGAGACAGCCGAGTTTATGCATTTCATTGGCGGTCTTCAGCGCTACGTCCCGGCAGCCACACCGCTTTTCGCGCCATACGTCAACTCGTACCGGCGCTATGTCAAAGATAATGCCGCTCCTATCAACCTCGAGTGGGGCCGCGATAACCGGACAACAGCGATCCGCGTGCCGGTCTCAGATGCACAGGCCAGACGCGTTGAAAACCGCCTACCCGGCATGGACTGCAACCCGTACCTGGGGATCGCGGCGTCGCTCGCCTGCGGCTACCTTGGCATGGTCGAAGGGATCACACCGAAGAGCGAATTCAAGGGCGATGCCTACGATGCCGACGAAGAAATCCCACGCGGGATTTACGCGGCGCTGGACAATTTCGCCGCCGCCACGTCGATGCGCGAAGCCCTCGGTGAGGAGTTCTGTAAAGTCTACGAGATCGTGAAGCTCGCCGAGTACGAAGAGTTCCTGCAGGTCATCAGCCCGTGGGAACGCGAACACCTTCTGATGAACGTCTAAAGTCCAATGAACCCGCTCTACCGCAACGATGAACCGGGGGTTTACCCCAATAGTTGGTACGCCGCCACGGCAGAACCCGGCCCGGAACGCGCACCGCTGGACGGTGATATCAAGGTCGATGTCGCCATCGTCGGCGGAGGGTACACTGGTTTATCGACAGCACTCCATGCCGCCGCGAAAGGCCTCAACGTCGCCGTTGTAGAAGCGCACCGCGTCGGCTTTGGTGCGTCTGGCAGAAATGGCGGACAGGTCGGGACAGGCTGGAACCAATGGCAGGATTGGCTGGAGAAGCGCGTCAAACGCGACGAAGCGAACGCGCTGTGGGATCTGACCGTCGAAGCCAAGGCGCTGACCCGCAATCTCGCGGCCAAATATGCCCCGGATGCAGCTTACAAGCCCGGCGTCCTTCATGGCGTCTGGTCTGATAGTGAAGCACAGGAGTGGAAAGCATACGCCGATTGGCTCCACAAAACTTTCGACTATGAGACAGAATTTCTGGATGCTGACGCATTCCAGGAGGTCTGCCCAAGCAAGGGTTACCGCGGCGGCGTGCTCGACTGGGATGCTGGGCACATTCATCCCCTCAGATACGCAATTGGGTTGGCTAGGGGCGCGGAAGCAGCAGGCGCAAAAATATTCGAGCGGACGGAAGCGACGAGCGTGGAAAGCGGCCGCCTTGTCACAAATCGCGGCACCATAAGCGCAAACCACATTGTCTTGGCGGGCAACGGCTACATGCCCGATCTCATGCCCGAAGTGTCCGCAAAGGTCATGCCTATCAATTCGTTCATTGCCGCGACCGAACCCTTGGGGGATCGCGCGGCGCAGGTTTTAGCCAAGGATATTGCAGTGGCTGACGACCGTTTTGTCGTGAATTACTTCCGCCTCTCGGAAGACAAGCGCTTGTTGTTCGGCGGCCGCGAAAGCTACACGCTCGGCTTTCCGACAGACATTCTGACCGCGCTCCGAGCGCGGATGGAGAAACTCTTTCCTCAGATCGAAGGCGTCGGGATCGACTATCACTGGGGCGGGACTCTCGGGATTACGATGACCCGCCTGCCCCTTATCTCTCAGGTCAAACCGGGGATCATCGCCGCCGCGGGTTTCTCGGGCCATGGCGTCGCAATCACAGGCCTGACTGGCAAAATCGTCGCGGAAGCAATCGCGGGCGAAGCAGGTCGCTTTGAGCTCCTGTCAAAGCTTCCCACCGGTGCGTTCCCCGGTGGCAAGCATGCGCGCCTACCACTCCTGACACTTGGAATGACGTGGTATTCGCTTCGCGATCGATTGGGGATCTGACAGCTAGCCGTACAGGCGGTAGTAAAGCCAGTCAGGAAGGAACTGCGTGAACCGGATCGCCGAGCTGAAAAGCGTCGGATAATTCTTTTTGAAGTGATCCGTTCCCATATGCTCGACGAACTCTCTTGCAGCCTGCTCGGGCTCCATCAAGAACGGCATTTTGAATTCATTCTTGTCGGTCAGCCGAGTTTTGACAAAGCCAGGATTGACGAGCTGAACCAACACACCGGTTTTCCAGAGATCGGCCCTCATGGATTCGGCAAGTGACATCAGACCTGCCTTCGACGCTCCGTAGCCGATTGCTTTGGGCATTCCGCGGAAACCGGAAAGTGACCCCGTCAGAACGATATGGCCCTCGTCACGTTCGACCATCTTGGGCACGACCTGGCCGAGAACGCGCACAGCGCCGGTGAGGTTGATGTCCAGCATCTTGACCGCGTTCTCAGGCTCCCAAGCACTTGAACCGAACGACCAGTACACGCCAGCGAGGAACACCATGCCATCGATCTCACCCGCGGCCTCGGCGGCAGCCGCGACGCTTGCGTCATCGGAGATATCGACCGGCACGACTTGGGAGGTTCCAGGCAATTCTGCCGCCAGTGCATTGAGATCGTCTTCGTTACGCGCACTTAGGATCACCTCGGCGCCCATCTGGCTGATCTGCCGCGCAACTTCGCGACCCAGCCCGGCGGATGCGCCGACGATCCAATACCGTTTACCCGTCCACGTCCTCATGCGGCGTCTCTTACCCCATCTGGGATTTGCTTGGTCCCTTCAATCGAGCGCATGGTTGCGACCAACTCGGCGACCTTGATGCCCCATTTCCGGAACTGGCTGCGATTTATGATGACACCGTTCTCGGTGAGATACATCCAATCAACAACGTCCAGCGCGTGTCCACCTGCACTGTCAGGCAGCTTGATCGTGTAATTTAGTGAAACGCTGGAGCCAGTCTGCTGGCCACTCCCGACGCCGAGAAGATCGGCTGCATCTGCGCGGATGCGGCCCGTTTCCGATAGAGACAAGCGCCACTCCCGATCTTGCGTCGCACCGCTATCATAGAGGAAATGTTCCGACATCCGGCCCTCATTCCCGTCCCACTCGCCGTAGAACTCTGCAACAAAACGGGACGTCACTCGGCCAGTTGGACCGTAAATCACACCTTCGCAGGCGATCTTTCCGTTTAATTGGTTGCGGATATCAAATTCGGGTCCGTGACCCGTGTAGTCTTCCGGCGACTGAGCCGGAAAATCAAAGAAACGTGCGCGCGCAATAGCTGCGGCGATCACGATCAAAACTCCAAGTCCTATGCCAAGAAAGATTTCCATGGCTCAAGTCTCCTGCAAAACCGCTGCCGGCGGTTGTTCGTCCAAAGGTGTGAACGCCAAAAGCGTCATCGCCACCAGTTTCAACGCGCACGGCAGCACCGCGTACATCATCGTCAACGTCATCAATGCCCCGTCCGAGGCGGTCGTCATGCCGGGCTCAAATCCGGCGGCCTCCAAAAGCGGCAGCAGGATCACTGCCGCAAATGCGAGGGTGAACTTCGAAACAAACGACCAAAGACCAAAACCTTCAGCCGCCTCTGGCGCGATATCCGCCATCCGCCGCGCAAAGATCGCAGGCAAAAGCGTCATATCCGCACCAAGTGCTGCGCCCGACGCCACACAAATGAACGCAAACGCAACTGTGTCACCCGCCCCGAGGAACGTGGCATACCCGAAAGATACGATGGCTAATGCCATTCCGATCAATAATGCCCGCTTTGGACCAATGCCTGCGGCAATCCGCCCCCAAATCGGGGCCGATGCAGCTGCCGCAAGGAAGAATAAGAGCAGAAGAGGCCCCTCCCACCCAGGTGCGCCCAGCCTGCTTTCAACGAAAAACAGAAAGAGCGTCGAGGTCACCGCAACCGGCGTCGCATTCAATAGCGCAATCAGTAAAAGACGGCGCGCCAGCGGGTCACCCAAAATAGGGCCAAATCCGACACTTTGAGCAGCATCTCCACCCGCGCGCCATTCTTGCCGCATCAGGAATACCGAAAGCACAACAGCGATTGAAAAGATCGCCGCGAAAAGGGCAAAAGGTGAGCCCGTCAAAGGGATCAACGCAACCGGCAATACGGCGGCGAGAGACACCCCAAGTAGCGCCCCCGACTCCCGCCAGGTGGCTAGACGAACATGTCCGTTCGGCTCACCAAGGTCAGCGGCCTTTCGGACGCCTTGTGCGTAAAATGTGATCGTCAGAAAGCTGAATGCAGAAAACAGCAGCGCCAGTGTAAGCGCGAACCAAATGACCGGCGACACCGGAGGAGCGACGGCGAACAAACCGAGCATACCGACGGCCATTAAAAACCCGGCAACAGGTACTGCTACACGCCGCCATGCGCCAAGCCGGCGCGACAACCATCCAAGCAGCGGGTCCTGCACGACATCAAAGAGACGCAGCCCAAACAATACCGCGCCCAGTGCCGCCAGGGACACGCCATACTCATCCACGAAAAATTTCGGGGCATGGATATAGATGGGCAAACCCGCCGCTGCGAGTGTTGCCGCAAATACAGCGTATGCCGGAAGCCGTTCTGGCGCAGAGGTCATCTGGAAACCTCTTCCATTGGCGGCTCTGGCCGGTTTCGGAACGTCGCACCCTTCCACCAAAGCTTTAACGCCTGCCAATGGATCAATCCGAGAACGCGGCGCGATCCAAACGGACGACGCACAAGCGCGCGGAGCAACGCCATATTGGTCGCTGGTTTGCGCGGGCCCGTCAGCGTCGCCAAAAGTCCGCCGTTTCCTGCGGTGTAGTCAATCCAGATACCGACTTTGTCTGCGCGAATGTCAAAACGAAAGGTGTACCCACCCTCAACCGGTTGAAATGGCGACACATGAAGGCACTTGCCAGCCTGCAGAGTGTCTTCGCGCGTGATCTTGCCCCAATCGTCGTGGTGACAGAGGTAAGAATGCCGATCACCGTACGTGTTTGTGACCTCGGGAATGACCGTACGCAGGGCGTCGGTCTCGTCGTAAACCAACCAAAAGCTAACCGGGTTGAAGACGTGGCCCAGAACACGCGGCTGCGCCAACAACTCGATACGCGCAACCTCGAATGGTGCTTCTGCTTCCATCAGAACTTCACGAACCCAAGGGGCACCGCGACCAGCTTTTGGCGGGCCGCCATGATCGCGGTCATGGAGCGATACCAAGCCACCGCGGTTTCGTGAAAACAAAAATGGTGCGCGCGGCGCCGCCTCGGCGTCTAAAAGGACGTAGTCCACCGTGTAGGTGAACGCGTTGTCGAGCGCCCCCTTTCGACCATGGAAGGTCTGACCGTCGATATGATCGACGCGCGATGTCACTCTGCCGCCATCGCCGGTGCAATATCTGCCATGGCCATCGCCTCAACCACGTCCACTGCGCTCGCCAGCCCGTCTTCATGGAAACCGTTTTTCATCCATGCACCACAGAACCAAGTGCTGTTCGCCCCATTGATCGCGCGCATCAGCTTTTGTGCCTCAAACGCAGCAAGGTCGTAAACGGGATGGCGGAACTCAGCCTGGTCGTAGATCAATTCTTCCCGGATCGGCGCGGTACGATTCAATGTCACGAACATAGGATCCTCATGCGGGATCGGCTGGAGCGAATTCATCCAATAACTCAGATCAATCGGATCGTCCGGCGATTTTCCGGTGTCCACGTAAGACCAGGACGACCAGACTTTCTTGCGCTTCGGCATCACTGAAGCGTCGCAGTGCAAGACAGCGCTGTTGCTCTGGTAACGGATTGCGCCCAAACCGGTGCGTTCCGTCCCATTGGCGTCGCTCAACATTGCAAGCGTCTCGTCCGAATGTGTGGCGAAAACCACTTCGTCGAAGGCTTCCCACTCGCCGCCTTCACAACGAACTTCAACACCGAATGCAGTCCGTCGAACGGATTTGACAACGGCGCCAAGCCTGACATCAACACCACGCGAGTCCAGCGCATTTCCAAGGCGAGTCACATACTCTATCGAGCCACCCTGTACCGTGTACCACTGCGGATCACCGTAATATCCAAGCAGTCCGTGGTTCTTGAAAAACTCAATCATCGCCCGCGCCGGGAAATCCAGGATATGCGCGGTTGGCGTGGACCAGATCGCACCGGAGAACGGCGCCAGGTAATAGTCGCGAAACCAGGTGCCCAAGCCCAAGGTGCCGATCAGTTCTCCGATCGTCATATCCGGGGTGGCGACTTC
>CAZMRS010000067.1:0-8801 GCA_964568435.1 uncultured Boseongicola sp.
AGTGAAACCCGATATGCCGTTTTGGATCGTGAGGGGGCCACTCTTGAGCGGCTGAGTTACAACGTCGACGGTGCAAGAGCTGCCATGTCAGTCGTTGGGATGGTCGGAGGATACGCAGACTCTCTTGCGTCTGGCATCTGGCCGAGTGAGGACGTTTTACCTGAAGCCTTGCGTCGCTAGCTATCGGCCAAAGGATGACGCTCTAGCACAAGATCGCGTAGTCGGTCCTCAAGTACGTGCGTATAAATTTCTGTGGTTGCGACATCGGCGTGCCCGAGCAAAGCTTGTATTGCCCGCAGGTCCGCGCCCCGGGCCAAAAGATGGGTGGCAAAGGCGTGTCGCAATGTATGTGGTGTCACTTTCTCAGGTGATACACCGGCTGCGACCGCCAATTCCTTTATCAACAGATAGAACCTGTGCCGCGTGAGGTGACCGGCTTTGCTGCGCGACGGGAACAGGAATTTCGAAGCAGGGGTCCCCTTTTCCCGCTTTGCCGTATCCTCTGTGGTATCGCGATCGTCGAGCCATTTCGCGATAGCCTCTCGCGCAGGGGGCGACAGTGGCACCAAACGTTCCTTGCCGCCTTTGCCGCGGACGAGCAGCATTTTTGGATTTCCGCGCGCTGCTGAAACAGGGAGTGACACGAGCTCGCTGACGCGCATTCCGGTGGCATAGAGCACTTCCATCAGGCAGACGTTTCGGCTCTGGTCACTTTGGCGCCCTGCCGTTGCAGCAGCGGCCAGAAGCGCGTCCACTTCGCTTTCACTGAGCGTTTTAGGCAGCCTTTGGGCGCGTTTTGGCCCGGAGATCTTCTGGGCCGGGTTATCCGACCTCCAGCCTTCTTCAAAAGAAAACCGGTAGAACTGTCTTACCGCGCTCAAGCGTCGGGCGCGCGTTGATTGCGCGAGGCCTTGTACCTCTAGGTCTACCAGATAGCTTTCAACATCGCTTCGCTCGACATCCAGCAGGGTCAGTTGCCGACCTGCGCACCATTCAGAAAAAGCCTTCAGGTCTCGCGCATATGCCAGTTGCGTGTTTTCGGAAGCGTCGAGTTCGGCGCGTTGTGCATCCAGAAACGTCGATATCAAGGCGATGTCCTTCATATCTGACTGTTCTCAAGGAGGATTTCTGCCGCGGTACGTTGGGCCAAGGTGTCAAGCCCGATGGACTTCAGGACCGAAAGAGCATCTGCCACTGCACTTGGATCAGCCTCTGCGCCAGCAGCGAGGTTTGTAATTGCCCGCAGTAAAGCCTCGCCTTTTCTGTTTTCGGACAAAAGTATCCTATAGCTTTCAGAAGGCGGAAGACCCGAAAGGCTGCGGCGGATGGCTGTCGTCAATGGCTCGCCACCGCGTATCGCGCCGGTGTTCCCTGTGAGAACCGCCAGAAGAGTGGCGTCCGCCTCGCTGCTATTCGCGTATTTCCGGGCCATCTCGATGTTGTTTGAAAATAGCGCGATTTCGAATGCTGTGTGGTGGGCAGCGCGTTGAAGTTCGACACCTGCGAGGTGGGTTGCGAACCAAGGAGCCAGCGCTGCTGCGTAGCCTTGAGACGCTGCCGCATCCCATGCGATCGACAGGGATCGGTTTATTGCCTCTTCATCATTGGCTTCAAAAGCTGCGTTGAGGGTTTGCAGTGCCTCGACCCGGTTCCAGATGCCACCCGATGCGGAAGGGCGCCGATCAGCCATCGTGTCTAACAGGATTTCGGCGTCAATGGCGCCTTTCGCCATAAGCCGTTCGGCAGCGCGCAGGCGGACACGCCAGCCCACGGTCTCTGACAGGTCAGCCACGGCGAAAGCCGTTGGTAAACTGTCGGTGGGAGGGCGTTCCCCAATCGCCGAGTAAAGGCGGAACAACAGTGGAGAGATAGAGCCAGGGCGCGGTAGAAGCTCTTCGCCTTCAAAGAGATCCGGATCGAGAAAATGCAGGAGAAGCTGATCCTCGGTTTCCGAGAGCATGCCGAGAGCTTTGGCTGTCCCAAGAGTCAACGCCGCGACTTCCCACTCTCCATTCCTGGCGAGACAAAAGATGCGCGCCGGAAACGTTGGTGAAATATCTGGGTTGGTTGAGATGATTTCGCAGCCGTCGTTTTCGGTACCTTTAAGCAGGGCGATATCGAATGTTCGTCTAAAGCGGCGTGGTTCGGGGTCGCCAGCCGCCTCAATCAGTGCCTCGGCCTCATCCAACCGAGCGAGAGCGAGCAAAGTGTCCAAGCGTGCCAGAAAAAGACTGTCGTCCACCGAAGCGTCGATTGGCGGTGCAAGCTGTGCCAACATCAAATCGGCCACGAAACTTCTTAGCGTAGGGGTGGAAATCTCGGGAATGGCGAGAAGTTGTCGTGCGAGTTCCCGCGCTGAGCTGCTTCCCCAAAGGTTGGTGGGGAGCGAGAGATCGGTTGCTTCGATAAGGCCAACGTCGTCTGGCACAGATACACCGAGCGGCGTCACCGCTACGGGCGGCACAGGTTCTGCTGGAGGGGCCACAATTGCCGGTGGAGGCTGCAAAGGAGGTAGCGAGATGGAATTTGATAGCCAGCCGATGGCCGAAAGCGGCTGCCCTACGTCCGCTTGCGCAGGCTGAGCGGCCGCCGGAGCGGCGGCCATCAGCACCATCGCGGCAGATAATCTAATTCGATTCCAGCTCAACTGGTTCGCTCACATCCTGTTGGTCCGGGCGCAAATCGCCCAAATAGGCATAGCCCACCACCGCAATGGCGATCAGTATCGCCAGGATGAACAGGAGCTTCAAAAAACGGAGCATCCGAATTACCCTTTTGCCTCTGACCCTTAGCGGGCCCCCTGCCGCAATTTCACGGTTCTCAGGTTCATTTATAACTGGTCTTTTGGGCAAGATCACGCCATTCAGACCAACGAATTAAAAAGATAAGCGGGACGCTGCCGTTTTGCCATTCCATCTGAAAAAAACTGTCGCACTTGTCGGAATGATGGGATCGGGTAAATCGGCGATCGGCACCGCGCTTGCCAAACGCCTTGATGTGCCGTTCCTCGACAGCGACGCCGAAATCGAGCGCGCCGCGAATATGACGATAGCGGAGATATTCGAAGCTTATGACGAGGCCTTTTTCCGAGAGAAGGAGGCGCAGGTCATCGCGCGTTTGCTGGAAACCGAGCGTGGTATCTTGTCGACGGGCGGTGGGGCTTACTTGCGCGCGGAGAACCGGGAGTCGATTGCGCGTTTTGGCGTCGCCGTTTGGCTGCGCGCCGACATAGACCTTCTGTGGAACCGCGTTCGCCACAAGACGACGCGACCCCTTTTGCTGACGGACAACCCGCGTGCTACGCTTGAAGAGCTTTGTGAACAGCGCGTGCCCGAGTACGCCAAGGCAGAATTGGTTGTTGACGCGCGTGATGACTACTCCATCAAGCAAATGACCGATCAGGTTATCGAAGTGTTGCTGGGCAGATCTGATATTCTGGAGGACAAATAATGTCGGTAGAGACCGTTCATGTCCCACTGGGTGATCGTGCGTATGATGTTCGCATTGGTCGCGACCTGATACGGCAAGCTGGGGCTGAAATCGCACCGCTCCTTCGCAGGAAGCACGTCGCCGTTATCACCGAAGATCGTGTCTCGGGGTTGCATCTGTCTGGCTTGGAATCCGGGCTTTCCGACCAAGACATCACCATGTCAGTTCTGACCTTGCCGGCGGGTGAGGCCACGAAAAGTTGGGATGGGCTTACGCGCGCTGTTGAATGGCTTTTGTCGGAACGGTTCGAGCGCAATGATATTGTCGTTGCTTTGGGCGGGGGTGTTATTGGCGACTTGGTTGGCTTTGCATCTGCTGTTACGCGCCGTGGGTTGCGATTTGTGCAAATTCCGACGTCCTTGTTAGCGCAAGTTGATAGCTCGGTTGGCGGCAAGACCGGGATCAATACGTCCCATGGGAAGAACCTCGTAGGCGCCTTTCATCAGCCGTCGCTGGTGCTCGCTGACGTTGAAGTCTTGGAGACTATGAGCATCCGCGATTTTCTCGCAGGATACGGTGAAGTCGTTAAGTACGGCCTGTTGGGCAATGCCGCGTTCTTTGGCTGGCTTGAAAAGAATGGTCCCGCGATGGCTTTGGGCGATGCGGGTTTGCGGGCAGAGGCTGTTCGTGTTTCCGTTCAAATGAAAGCGGACATTGTCGTCCGGGATGAGACGGAGCAGGGCGACCGCGCGCTTCTTAATCTGGGCCACACGTTTTGCCACGCTTTGGAGGCGGCGACGGGCTATTCCGACCGGCTATTGCATGGAGAAGGGGTTGCCATAGGCTGTGCTTTGGCTTTTGAGACGTCTGCTCGGCTTGGCCTTTGTAGTCAGGAAGACCCAAGCCGCGTTCGGGCTCATTTGAAAAGCATGGGAATGAAGACCGACCTCGCGGATATACCGGGCGAGCTGCCTGATGCCGACGCTCTTCTTGACCTGATGGGTCAGGACAAGAAAGTGCTCGATGGCAAACTGCGGTTCATCATGGCACGCGGCATTGGAGAAGCTTTTGTAACCTCGGATGTGCCGAAAAGCGTTGTCTTGAATGTTTTGAGGGACGGTTTGGCCGCACGCGCCTAGTCGCGCCGTATAATCATCCCAAACTTGTTGTCACGCGAGAAGCCGACGGATTCGTAGAACCCCGTTGCATTGCGACCCTGACCCGTCAGCAACATTATCTTGTAGCAATCCTGAGCCCAGGCCGCATCACGCGCAGCTTCCAGGGTTTCGCGTCCGAATCCCTTTCCTCGGTGTTTCGCCGCTGTCACGACATTTTCAACAAGTGCATATGGCCGGCCGCCCCATGTGACGTTTGGTAGAATATGGAGCGTCGCCATCGCGACGACGCACCCGTCTACCACCTTGCCATACACCTGTGTTCCAGGGTGCTGGATCACTTTGCTGAAGAGCTTTTCGTCGGTCGGGGAAGGTCCGACTGTGAGATCTCGATAAAGCTGAATGCAATCGCTCGCGTCGGAAGTTGTCAGGACGCGGACGGTCATGTGGCCTTAGAACGGAATTTCGTCGTCGAGATCACCGCCTGCGGGTGCGGGCTGACCGCCACCGCCACCGCCGTAGCTCGAACCGCCGCCGTAGCCACCGCGGTCGTCACTGTAGCCGCCGCCACCACCGCCGCCTTCACTGCGGCTATCGAGGATAGTGAGTTCGCTGCGATAAGGGCGCAGAACAACTTCTGTAGAGTAGCGGTCCTGGCCGGATTGATCCTGCCATTTGCGGGTTTCCAGTTGGCCTTCGATGTAAACCTTGGAGCCTTTGCGCAAATACTGCTCAGCAACGCGGGCGAGGGGTTCAGAGAAAATAGCGACCGAATGCCACTCGGTTTTCTCACGTTGTTCACCCGAATTGCGATCTTTCCAACGCTCGGAGGTTGCAATGCGCAGATTGCACACTTTGCCGCCGTTCTGAAATGTGCGCACTTCTGGATCGCGGCCCAAATTGCCCACCAGAATGACTTTGTTAACTGACCCGGCCATGACGTGCCTCCCACGAATCCTTTGATTGCTTTGGTGGACGATACCAATGGCGTTTCAGGGTTAACAGGGCATGAAGTCTGTCTGAGTTGGAAAAACGGAAAAAAAGGCATAGTCTTTTGCGGTGGTCAGTTGGAGCGAAGTGTTTTGCGTGCTCTTGGGGGGTGTTTTGTAGCGATCTGCGTTGCCGCGGGCAGCGCTTTTGCGGCCGATGTTTCGGGCCGTATGAAGCAGTTTGAGCGACAACTTGGCGTCTTGGATGGGCGCGCGTCTCAGCAATATGCGTATTCCGAACGATTGAGAGAACGTGCCGCCCCTTTGGTCCCAGCTTACAACGGTGAGTACCGTGGCGTGCTTTTGAAAGAGGCGCGTGACGCTGCGCAGCGACACAGGGTTCCTGAAGACCTTTTTCTTCGACTCGTCAATCACGAGTCACGTTGGAATGTCCGTGCGGTTTCGCCAAAAGGGGCACGCGGTCTTGCTCAGTTGATGCCTGAGACCGCGAGGGCCCTAAAAGTTAATCCGGATGATCCGAGCGAAAATCTTGAAGGCGGCGCTCGGTACCTCGCCGCACAGTACACTCGTTTCAGGTCATGGAGGTTGGCTTTGGCGGCGTATAATGCCGGGCCGGGTGCCGTGGAAAAATATGGAGACGTGCCGCCATTCAAAGAGACCCAGGATTACGTGAGAACCATCCTCGGCGAGTAACCCAATGCACGCGTTTGCGTCTGGGCAGCGCGGTAGACCAGACATCAAGCTTCCAAGCGATCAGCACAGCGTGGTCATAATACGGCATGGGGCCTCCTTGGTTTTGAGGCACTAGATCAGATGACTGCTGACAGACACGTGGCAGCAGGGTTTGCTAGAGTGTCAGGAGCAAAAGGTTAGGGCAGGCTGGGCATGCACCGCATTTCAAGAATGTTCGAAGTTATTCAGATCCTGCGTGCGGCGAGGGGACCTTTGTCGGCAGAGGACTTGGGCCGTCGTTTGGAGGTGTCCAAGCGGACCATCTATCGGGACATCGCGGCTTTGCAGGCGATGCGCGTACCCATCGATGGAGAGGCCGGCATTGGGTACGTCATGCGTCGAGGCTACGATCTTCCTCCATTGAACTTTGATGCAGAAGAAGTGGAAGCATTGAGAGTGGGTCTGCTGCTGCTGTCGCGTACAGGGGACAGTTCGTTGCAGCGTGCGGCGGGGCGGATCATCAAAAAGATAGATGAGCTGCAACCGTCCGAGCCGCGTTTTCAGGTGTCGCCCTGGGGCAATGCGCCGGATGATCCAGCAAATGGCTGCGTATCTATTGCGGATATCCGGAAAGCGGTACGCGAGGCGCGAAAACTCAAGCTAACGTATAGAAATGAGGACGAAATCGAAACTCAGCGGGTCGTTCGACCGATCGCTGTCATCTATCACGTGGAATGTGTGATTGTTGCGGCATGGTGCGAGTTGCGCTGTGGCTTCCGTCATTTCCGGACGGATCGTATTTGGGCGTGCGATTTCCTGGATGAGGCCTTTGAAGAACAAACTCAGACACTGCATGACCTTTGGGTGGGGCAGGGCGAGGCACCGGAAAACTACGCCTGGGTGAAAGATTAGTCGTTCTTTGGTGGCACATTGTCGATGCCGGCACCGCCCCAAGGGTGGCAACGCGCAATGCGCTTTGCGGCAAGCCATGAGCCTTTTAGTGCGCCGTGCTGTTCAAGCGCTTCCAAAGCATAGGCCGAGCACGTTGGATGGTAACGGCAGTTGAAGCCAACCCAAGGGCTGAAGAGTAGTCGATAGGCATGAACTGGTGCGGCGAATATGCGGGCAAGCGGGCTCATACTACGAATGAACCTCATTTAGAGCGCTTTCGAGATCCGAACAAAGGGTGGAGAACGGATGCGCGGCGGTGATATTCCGACGCCCGATCAGGACATAGTCCGTGCCTTGTTTGCCGTGGTTTGCCAAAACCAACCGTGCAGCTTCACGCAGGCGGCGTTTTGCGCGGTTTCGCGCGACCGCATTGCCGACTTTCTTTGAGCAAGTAAATCCAACGCGAATCTCGTTGGTTTCTGGATTTGCCCTGACCTGAAGAGTAAACGCAGGCCGTGATACGCGACGGGCACGTGAGGCCGCAATGAAGTCGGCGCGTTTGTTCAGGATTGTCAGGCCGGGCAGCTTCATAGGCAAACTTTGGTTCACAAACGACAAAACCGCCAGCGGTTGCCCGCGGCGGCCTTACCGATGTCTTGTCGCGCAGGGCTTATGCGCTGAGCGATTTCCGGCCACGTGCACGGCGAGCGTTCAGAATCTTACGACCAGCTTTGGTGGCCATACGTGCGCGGAAACCGTGGCGCCGCTTGCGGACGAGGTTTGACGGTTGATATGTGCGCTTCATCGCTTTTCTCCGGGTCTTTAGGGACCAATCCCGGATGGATTCGGGCCCTGATGTATCTCGAAGCCCGGTCTCTATGTGGATCACGGACGCAAGTCAACGCTGTGCGCACCCTGATTTGCAACAAACAGGCGGATTTCTCGCCGCAAATGTTACAAATGGCCCACTTCGACGCTTGTTTGTCTGCGAATGCCTCACCTGACTTCAAGCGGGCGTGATCGCTCTGACAATCTCACCCATTTGGCCACACATTCTGCCACAACACAGAATGATTAAGAAAGCCAACGAGATGACAGACATGCCCGCCAACACCCGCGAGAAGAGTGATTTCGCGCGCCGCTTACCACTTATTGCAATCTTGGTGGTTGCGGCTGTAGGTGCTTTTACATTGCGCGACTACTTGAGTTTTGAGGCGCTTGCCGAGAACCGAGAAGCGCTCATTGAATTCCGCGACGCCAACTATGTCCTCACGGTTTTGGCATTCATCCTCGCCTACGTCGTAATCGTGGCATTCTCGCTTCCGGGGGCGACGATCGCGACACTGACAGGTGGATTTCTCTTCGCGACCTTCCCAGGGGCGCTGTTCAACATCACAGGCGCAACAATTGGTGCGACGATCATCTTTCTGGCGGCACGGTGGGGTCTTGGCGAAAAGCTGTCTGCCAAAATGGATTCCTCTGAAGGTACGGTGAAGAAAATCAAGTCGGCTATTGATGACAATCAATGGGAAGCCTTGTTTTTGATCCGGCTTGTTCCTGCTGTGCCGTTCTTTGTCGCGAACCTCGTGCCTGCACTCGTTGGTGTCTCACTCTTCCGGTTCGTGGTGACGACCTTCCTTGGCATCATCCCGGGCGCGGTTGTTTATACTTCTGTCGGCGCTGGGCTTGGTGAGGTGTTTGCGGCTGGCGCAACGCCAGACCTCGGCATCATCTTCGAGCCACA
>CAZMRS010000068.1:0-235 GCA_964568435.1 uncultured Boseongicola sp.
CAAGCGTAAACAATGCTTCAGGAGGATCATCGGACCGAGCGCGTTAACTTCGAATGCAGCTCGCAATGCCTCGGGCGTCACTTCTCGGATCGCCTTTTCAGGAGGCTGACCTGAGGGCGTCAAAGCGCCTGTGGCCACGAAGATCAGCGAAAACGGACCGTCGAGCTTGCCAATCGTCTCTTCAACGCTTTGTTCATTGGTCACGTCAAGGCCATCAATGCTGCGCGAAAGGCCA
>CAZMRS010000068.1:246-8774 GCA_964568435.1 uncultured Boseongicola sp.
TAGCCGCGCGCCCCGAGTTCCTCGGAAACAGCCCGTCCAATTCCGCCAGATGCGCCGATAACAAGTGAATTTTTCATGGATTGGCGACCTAGCCGGTGCGGCTGCCGCGTCAACAATCCTTTCCAGAATGTCGCAGACGTGGTTTCGTCGAGGCATAACTTGGGAGGGGCCTTCTTGAAACATCGCACAGATTTTCCGCGCAAGGTAATCGAATGGCCGAACCAACGTATCGTGATGCCGGATGGCGTTGAATTGTCGGCTCGGATCTGGTTGCCGGAGGATGCTGAGGAACACCCGGTTCCCGCGATTTTGGAACACCTCCCCTACCGCAAACGCGATGGCACTGTCGCGCGCGATGAACTGACACATCCATATCTGGCTGGCCACGGCTATGCCTGCATACGCGTCGACATGCGCGGCAATGGCGACAGCGACGGTCTTATGGATGACGAATACACCCAACAGGAATGGGATGACGCGATCGCCGTCATGGAATGGGTCCGCGCTCAACCCTGGTCCACGGGCGACTGGGGCATGATGGGCATTTCCTGGGGTGGATTTAATGCGTTGCAGTTGGCGGCCCTTCGCCCGAAAGGCCTGAAAGCTGTAATTTCGCTCTGTTCGACCGTGGACCGCTACGCGGATGACATTCACTACAAAGGCGGCTGCATGCTTGGCGAAAACATCGGCTGGGCCGCGCAGATGCTGGCATATTCTTCACGCCCACCTGACCCTGAGCTAGTCGGGGATCGCTGGCGAGACATGTGGTTGGAGAGACTTAACATGCAGCCGTTTTTGATTGAGACGTGGCTTCAACATCAAACGCGCGATGGGTATTGGGAGCATGGCTCTGTTTGTGAAGACTACAGCGCGATCGAAGCCGCTGTTCTGTCTATTGGCGGTTGGCATGACGGGTACCGCAACACCCCTGCCCACTTGGTGAACAATCTGACGGCACCTGTGAAGGCGATAGTCGGCCCTTGGATTCACAAATACCCCCATTTCGCCGGGCCCGAACCGCGGATCGGATTTCTTCAAGAGGCTCTCAGATGGTGGGATCGCTGGCTTAAAGGCAAAAACACCGGGGTTGAAAGCGACCCTGCCCAGCGCCTTTGGCTGATGGATGGTGTGACACCCGAAAGGTGGCACGATGTCCGGCCAGGACGATGGATTGCGGTGGATGAGGACGTTCCGCATCAGGAATTGCCGTTTGGCCCAAGCACTTTGGGGTCTGCATCACCATTCCAAATTCACGTGCAGTCGCCGCAAACCTGCGGTGCCGGAGCGGGAGAATACTTTCCATTTGCATTTTCGGAAGAATTCCCCGGCGACCAGTCGGGTGATGATGCGATGTCTGCCTGTTTCGACGGTGCCACAACGCAGGACGTCACCGACATCGTCGGTGCTCCAACCGTATCACTGCGCCTGCTTCCGGATGGGAAAAGCGGACAGCTTGCAGTGCGTCTGGTCGACGTCTCACCCGATGGTCGCGGAACGCTGATCTCGCATGGCTTCCTAAACCTGAGGCACCACACGTCCCACGCCATTCCGCAGGACCTCACACCCGGTGAGGCGATAGACATCTCCGTGACTCTCGACCAATGCGCTTACAGGCTTCCCGCAGGGCACCGTCTGCGCATAGCGGTCTCGACGGCGTATTGGCCGTTTATCTGGCCTGCTCCGACAGATGCAGGAGTGACTTTGTTAGAAGGCACTATGTCTTTGCCCGTACGCCCGACAGCCGACGGCGACGAGGTAGCCTTTCCGCCGCCAGAGGCGGCTCCGGCGTGGCGCGCGACCCAACGGCGCGCGCTGCAATACAAGCGCACCGAAACGACCTTTGATGACGGAACGCAGCAGCTTCAAATTCTCATCGACAACGGTGAGATGCGGGACGATCAGCACGGCCTCGCGACCGGCTCAACCTGCTTGGAGGATTGGCGCATTCACCCCGATGATCCGCTGTCAGCCGAAGTACGCATTGACTGGGAAGAAACGCTCGAACGGGAATCCTGGAACATCCGAACGCGGTGTCATGCAACGCTTTGGTCCAGTTCCGACACGTGGCATGCACGTGCGCGCATTACGGCGTATGAGGGTGATAGCATTGTTTTTGAAAAGGAATTCTCGTCGGATATTCCTCGAAATGGCATTTAGGCGCGACGGACGGTTGCCATTTGCGACATCCTTCGCCTACTCTTCCAATACGAGACCGGGCGAAAAGTCCGGCGAAAACAGGGAGACATGAATGCACCCCATCTTATCGACGGTGCTACAGCGCCTTGGGCTTGGCGTTCTGACGCTGTTCTTTGTCTCTGTCATTATCTTCAGCTCGATCGAGTTCCTGCCTGGCGATTTTACTCAGGCCGTACTGGGACAGACTGCCACTGAAGAGACGGTTGCTGCGTTCCGACGGGAACTTGGCCTCGATCAGCCCGCGTACATTCGATACTTCGATTGGATCGGCGCATTGGCGCAAGGCGATCTCGGCACATCCTTTTCGGGACGTGCAGCATCTGGCGTTGACCGTTCCCGACCGGTCGTTGATCTGGTTGGGCCGCGCTTGGAAAACACGCTCTTCCTGGCGACAATGACGGCCATTATCGCCGTGCCCCTCGCTCTGACGCTCGGCATTTTGGCGGCGCTCTACCGCGGGTCGATTTTTGATCGGGGCGTCAATGCCGTCACATTGACGACAATCTCAATGCCCGAGTTTCTGGTGGCCTATATTCTGATCCTTGTTCTTGCCTCGCTCAATCCGATCTTCCCAAGCCTCGCCAATGTGACCAGCGACACGCCGTTCTGGGAACGCGTTTATAAGTGCGCCCTGCCCGCCCTAACGCTGACCTTGGTAATTATGGCGCATATGATGCGTATGACCCGCGCCGCCATTATCAACCTGCTGGCCTCGCCGTATATCGAAATGGCCCGTCTCAAGGGTATTTCGCCTCGACAGGTTATCCTTACTCATGCGCTGCCGAACGCCTGGGCGCCGATCGCTAATGTGGTTGCGTTTAACCTCGCCTACCTCGTTGTTGGTGTCGTGGTTGTGGAGGTTGTCTTCGTCTACCCCGGTGTCGGCCAGTTGATGGTTGATGCGGTGACGACGCGCGACATCCCGGTTGTGCAGGCCTGCGCCCTGATTTTCGCGGCCACCTACATTATTCTGAATCTTATCGCTGACATCATCTCGATCGTCACCAACCCAAGGCTGCTGCATCCAAGATGACCGACGCTCCCGAGACATATTCCGCCAAAGACGAAGTCGGTCAAGTCCGAGCGCGCCGCACGCGCCGAGAGCGCATGTGGATCGAACTGAGAAAGGCGCCTCTCACCGCCTGGTTCGGCATGATTGTCATTGCAGCCTATATTTTCGTCGCAATCTTTGCGCCGTGGCTAGCGCCACACGCGGAAGCCGACAGCTCTTTTGGGGCCTATCTTCCTTGGGGCGACGGCCACGTCTTTGGCACTGACCAGATCGGACGAGATATCTTCTCCCGAATGATCTACGGCGCGCGCAACACAATGGGCATCGCGTTTGCCACGACGTGCCTTGCGTTCCTGATCGGCGGGGGGTTTGCACTCATGGCCGCGATCAGCAGAGGCTGGGTCGATCAGATCATTTCGCGTTTTGTCGACGTGCTGATGGCGATTCCGTCGCTGATTTTCGCCCTCATGCTGCTGTCGATCTTCGGCTCGTCTATACCATCACTGATCATGATTATCGCTCTTCTGGACTCCACGCGCGTCTTCCGCCTGACACGTGCGGTCGCCATGAACGTCGTGGTAATGGAATACGTAGAAGCTGCCCGTCTTCGCGGAGAAGGCCTCGGCTGGGTGATGCGGCGTGAAATTCTGCCGAACATCATGCCTCCGCTGGTCGCTGAATTTGGTCTGCGCTTTAGCTTCGTGTTCCTGACAATCGCGGCCCTTTCTTTCCTCGGAGTGGGCATCCAGCCGCCGACGGCCGACTGGGGCTCGATGGTGCGTGACAACGCTTCCCTTATTCAATTCGCTCAGTACGACTGGAAATCGGGGATCACACCGCTCATCCCAGCTTCGGCGATTGCGCTCCTTACAGTTGCGGTGAACTTCGTCGTTGACTGGTTCCTTCTGAAGACCAGCGGATTGAAGGAATGATGCCAGCCACCTCTCTGCCAATAAGAAAGACCGACCATGAGTGACGATCTCCTTCTGAATATGAAGAACATCGTGATTGATGGTTTTTCGGACGAGAAATGGCACCCAATCATTAAAGGCGTGGATCTGACGCTGAAACGCGGCGAAGTGCTGGGGCTCATCGGAGAATCCGGCGCGGGCAAGTCGACTTTGGGACTGGCCTCTATGGCATTTGGACGGCCGGGCATTCGTCTGACGTCTGGCGAGATTTGGTTCGACGGGCGCGACCTGATGCAGGCAAGCGAGGCCGAAAAGCAGGCTTTGCGCGGTGCACGGATCGCCTATGTCGCGCAGTCGGCGGCGGCGGCGTTCAACCCAGCACATCGGTTGATCGATCAGACGATCGAGGCCTCGCTGGGCCACGGCGTGAAATCTGCCACTGAGGCGACGGAAGATGCCAAGTCCCTCTATGCGGCCATGGATTTGCCCGAACCGGAGACAATCGGCTTTCGCTATCCGCATCAGGTTTCGGGTGGACAGTTGCAGCGTGCCATGACCGCGATGGCCATGTCGGCACGTCCCGATTTGATTATCTTTGACGAGCCGACCACCGCACTGGATGTGACAACACAGGTTAACGTGCTGGCTGCAATGCGCGAGGCCGTCGACCGCTTTAACACCGCTGCGATTTACATCACGCATGATCTGGCCGTGGTTGCACAGATGGCCGACCGGATCAAAGTGCTCCGCTATGGTGAGGAAGTTGAGGAAGCTGAAACTCGGGAAATGCTTTCCAATCCGAAGCATCCATATACGAAATCGCTTTGGGCGGTCCGGTCGATTGAGAAGCCCGCTGAAACCAGCGACGACCATGTCTTGAAGATCGACAATGTCACCGCGGCCTATGGCACGGTTCCGGTTCTCCACAACGTGTCGATCTCGGTTCCACGCGGCAAGACGGTGGCCGTGGTTGGTGAAAGTGGCTCGGGAAAGTCTACAACGGCGCGGGTTGTCACCGGGCTCTTACCCCCCAAGCAAGGGCAGGTTCTGTTCAACGGAGAGCCGTTGCCTGCAGAACTGGCCGGGCGCAGCAAAGATCAGCTTCAACGCATCCAGATGATCTACCAGATGGCGGACACCGCCATGAACCCCCGCCACACAGTGCGTGACACGATTGGGCGGCCCGTTGAGTTTTACCTAGGGCTGAAGGGACGCGCGGTAGATGAGCGTGTGTCGGAGCTGCTCAAGTTGATCGAGCTGGATGACAGCTTCCTTGATCGCTATCCCGGCGAGCTTTCCGGTGGGCAGAAACAACGCGTTTGCATCGCCCGGGCGCTTGCCGCTGAGCCTGAAGTCATCATTTGCGACGAAGTCACATCTGCGCTCGATCAGGTTGTGCAAGAGGGTATTCTGAAACTCCTGATGAAGCTTCAGAAAGACCTTGGTGTTACTTACATCTTCATCACACACGACATCGCGACCGTTCAGGCGATCTCGGACGAGATTGTGGTGATGTGGATGGGCAAAGTCGTCGAACAAGGCATCAAAGACGAGATCATGTCTGCGCCCTACCCTGAATACACTGAGCTTTTATTGTCATCTGTTCCAACGATGGACCCAGGCTGGTTGGAAGGTGCGGTTGCAGCGCGCAAGTCGATGTCCCTGGCTGACAAGACCGGCGAAGCCTAGACGCTCAAGTGACACAGAAGCCCCAATCGTCCGCTCGGGGCTTTACTTCAATTTCTCGGATCACTAGTGTCCGCGCCATGAACCAGCGTTTTGATATCACAATCAATGCCCGTGCCTTGCTGCGCGATGCTGGCCTGCTTCTTCTCCTTAGCCGCCTCTGAGCGTGCCCCTGCGGCGCGACCGCTCAGAGGTGACACCGCGCCAAGACAAGCTAAGGACAAAGTGAGAATACTATGACAAACGACAAGAACCATGTGTTGATCTTCGACACGACCCTGCGAGACGGTGAACAGTCTCCCGGCGCAACCATGAGCCATGCGGAAAAGCTGGAAATCGCCGAACTGCTCGACGAAATGGGCGTCGATATCATCGAAGCCGGGTTCCCGATTGCGTCCGAAGGTGACTTTCAGGCTGTAACTGAAATCGCGAAGCGAGCCAAAAATTCGGTGATCTGCGGGCTGAGCCGAGCCAACTTCAAAGACATCGATCGCTGCTGGGAGGCCGTTCAGCACGCGGAGCGACCCCGCATCCACACGTTCATCGGCACATCCCCTCTTCACCGCGCTATTCCGAACCTGAACAAGGACGAGATGGCGGATCGCATTCATGAAACCGTCACCCACGCACGCAATCTTTGCGACAACGTGCAGTGGTCGCCAATGGATGCCACACGAACCGAATGGGATTACCTCTGCCGTGTTGTCGAGATCGCCATCAAGGCCGGGGCAACCACAATCAACATCCCCGATACAGTTGGCTACACCGCGCCACGTGAAAGCGCGGACTTAATCAGGCGACTGATCGAAACGGTCCCGGGCGCGGACGATGTCATTTTCGCCACGCACTGCCACAACGACCTCGGAATGGCGACGGCAAACTCGCTGGCCGCAGTCGAAGGCGGTGCGCGGCAGATCGAGTGTACCATCAACGGCCTTGGTGAACGTGCAGGCAACACGGCTTTGGAAGAAGTCGTCATGGCGATGCGTGTTCGCAAGGACATCATGCCATACACGACGGGCGTCGACTCGACAAAACTCATGCACATCTCGCGTCGCGTTGCGACGGTGTCCGGCTTTGCCGTCCAGTACAACAAGGCGATCGTGGGCAAGAACGCCTTCGCGCATGAAAGCGGCATCCATCAGGACGGTATGCTGAAGAACGCCGAAACGTTCGAAATCATGCGCCCCGAGGATGTTGGCCTCACCGAGACGAACATCGTCATGGGAAAGCACTCAGGCCGTGCGGCGCTGCGCTCCAAACTGGAGGAGTTGGGCTTTGAACTGGGCGACAACCAGTTGAAAGACGTGTTTGTCCGGTTCAAAGCGCTGGCTGACCGTAAGAAAGAGGTCTTCGAGGACGACTTGCTCGCCCTGATGCGGGACCAGGAGTCTGGTGAGGCCCATGACCGCATTCAAGTGAAATTCCTGCGCGTGATTTGTGGGACCGAAGCTCCGCAATCAGCCGACCTGACGCTCAGCATCGACGGGGTGGATCACCAGACAACAGCACAAGGCGACGGACCGGTGGATGCCACGTTTAACGCTGTGAAGTCGCTCTTTCCGCATGAAGCGCGATTGCAGCTCTATCAGGTGCATGCCGTCACCGAGGGCACAGATGCTCAGGCAACTGTCAGCGTACGCATGGAAGAAGACGGCCGCATCGCGACGGGCCAGTCGGCGGATACCGACACGGTTGTCGCCAGCGCAAAGGCCTACGTAAATGCTCTGAACCGTTTGCTGGTACGCCGTGAAAAATCCGCGCCTGATGCAGATGTGAAGACAGTCAGCTACAAAGACGTGAGCTAGAAGGCTGTCGATGATCGCTTTTCAGGCCGGCCAGATTGGGTCGGCCTGATTCATTTTGGCGGGTCGGATTTCTGCCTTACTTCTGAAGCCATATTAAGCATGCCTGCGCTATTGTTTCAGGATCCAAAGCCAATCTAGATTGTCTGAAGATTTTCGTTTCTCAAGCAGCATCAAAAATCGTCAAATGCGCCCAACTATCGCCACATTCCCGCCCTAATACTGCCTCATGTCGCATGTGTCCCGCGGCTTGTGTTTGTTAACGAGTGAAAGTTTTGGAAGATGTTCCGTTCTTCTACACGTATTGTCTCCGTCTTGCTTACCGCAGCCGCTCTCACCGGCTGCGGAGCAACCTCTGAAATTACCCGTTCCGCAACTGTCCTGCAGGTCCCGCAGGCGCAAAGCCTGTCGGTTGTCGCCCGTCAGTTCCAGAACGATGTTCCTTACACAGTAAACTTCGGCTTTGACGAAGACTGGCTTGATGCAGAAGCTCAAGAACGTCTCGATGCGCAAGCCAAGTGGATCCTGGACAACCCGAATGTGAAGTTCCGCGTTTATGGTCATGCCGACCGTGTCGGTAGCGCTGAGTACAACGCCGATCTCGGTCTGCGTCGCGCGACCAATGTAATGGCTTATCTGATCAACAAAGGCATAAGCGAAGATCGCCTGGAAGCTTTGGTGTCTTTCGGTGAAGACGCTCCGGTGATTGAAACGGAAGAACGTGAGCGTGCAAACCGCCGCGTGGTGACCGAAGTGTTCGGCTTTGTGAATGCACCGACATTAGCGTCGACCGATGCTACTGAAGATGGTGTTCCTATCGTTCCTGTAAGTGATCCAACACCTACGGACGATCCAACGCCAACAGACGATCCGACTCCGACGGACGATCCAACACCTACGGACGATCCAACGCCAACG
>CAZMRS010000069.1:0-8742 GCA_964568435.1 uncultured Boseongicola sp.
CGCACAACTCGTGCGATCCACCCCGGTTGAACGGATCGAAGTCTCCGGTGACCGTGCAAGCGCTGTCATTCTTGCCGATGGAACGAAGCTCGCCGCCCGAAAGGGCATTGTTCTTTCCGCGGGGGCCATTGGCACCCCGGAACTCCTTTTAAGGTCTGGTATCGGCCCCGCCGACGATCTCCGCTCAGCAGGTATCGACCCACGCGTTGACTTGGCTGGTGTTGGACAAAACCTGCACGATCACCCAGGCGTCGGCCTCCACTTCCATGGCCCCGGTTCGGGCTATGGTCTCACTCCGTCGCTCGCCCACAAATGGATGGGTGCCCCCTTGCAATGGGCGCTCACACGCAAAGGAGTTTTCGCCTCTCCGACTGTGGAAGGCGGTGCTTTTTTTGCGTCCGAAGGTCCCGGCGCCGAGCCCGACATTCAAACCCATTTCATCCCGTTCTTCATGCCCCTCAAAGGCTCCAAGTATCAGATCGGACAGGGTTATTTCGCCGACGCGTGCCTCTGCCGCCCCAAAAGCCGCGGCGCGTTACGCATCACGAAATCTGGCCTCGACATCGACCTCGGTCTCTTCCGCGACGACTCTGACCTTGATCGCCTGACGAAGGGATTGACGCGTCTCCGTCACCTCATGGCCAATGCCGACTTCGGGCCCATGAAGGCGCCCGAAGTCAAACCAGGACCGGACGTGCCCGACGAAAGCCTGAAAGACTTCGTCCGCGCCAACGCAGGTACCGCCTATCACCCGGTCGGCACCATGCAGATGGGTGAGGGCGATGCTCCAGTCACACCACGTCTCAACGTTCGCGGGCTCGACGGTCTTTGGGTCGCGGATGCGTCCATTATGCCGTCCGTGACCTCCGCAAATACCAACGCGCCGGCCATGATGATTGGCCATCGTGCCGGCAAAATGATCTCCGAGGATGCAGCATGACTGACCACGCAACCCAATCCGCCGAAACTCTCGCCGCTGTCCGCCGCATGGAAGACGCGTTGGGGCGCAGCGAAAACGATATGACGCCGTACTTCCACGAAGACTTCATCTGGCGCGGCAACCAGGGCTGCGGCACCAAGAATGGTGTCGAAGCCTTTCGCAACAACTGGCAGCTTCCGCTCCGCGCAGCCTTCACCGAGCGTGACTACATCACCGAGAAGTTCATGGCCGACGGCGAATGGGCCGCCTGTTTCGGCCATATCGAAGCTACCCACTCCGGTGCCTTCATGGGCATTCCAGCGACCGGCAAGCGCGTCAAAATTCCGTACATGGATTTCTGGCACGTGAAAGACGGCCGCATCACGGACAACCCCGTCTCCGTCGATTTCGCCAGTGTGCTCTTCCAACTGGGTGAGGACGTCTTTGCAGGGCGTGGCTGGGAAGCCTACGACGACGGCACCGCTACCCCGCCGAAACCCGCATAATAATCAAAAGATCAGGGCCACAACCATGACCATTACACATCTGAAAACCGGCAAGCCCGAAAGCGAACGCGCCGAGGACGACGCCAAAGTTCGCGCCATCGTTGAAAGCACGCTGGCTGACATCGAAAAGCGCGGCGACGCCGCCATTCGCGAGTTGTCCGCGAAGTTCGACAAATACGAACCCGAGAGCTTTCGCCTGACCAGTTCCGAGATCGAAGCCGCCATGCAAAAGGTCTCCGCGCGCGATATGGAAGACATTCGCTTCGCGCAGGACCAAATCCGCAGCTTTGCCCAAGCGCAACGCGCCTCCATGACCGATGTCGAGGTTGAAACACTTCCCGGCGTGATCCTCGGCCACAAGAACATCCCGGTCCAATCGGTCGGATGCTACGTCCCAGGTGGCAAATTCCCCATGGTGGCTTCGGCTCATATGTCAGTGCTGACAGCCTCGGTTGCCGGTGTGCCCCGCATCATCGCGTCTGCCCCTCCCCAGAACGGTGAGCCGCACCCGGCAATTGTCGCCGCCATGCACCTTGGCGGCGCGCATGAAATCTACGTCCTTGGTGGCATGCAGGCCGTTGGTGCCATGGCGATCGGCACCGAAACGATCGATCCGGTCCATATGCTGGTCGGCCCCGGCAACGCCTTCGTGGCCGAAGCCAAGCGCCAGCTTTTCGGTCGCGTCGGCATCGACCTCTTCGCAGGCCCGACCGAAACCATGGTCATCGCAGATAACACCGTCGACGCCGAATTGTGCGCAACCGACCTTCTGGGTCAGGCCGAACACGGCTACAACTCGCCAGCCGTCCTCGTGACGAATTCCGAAAAACTTGCCCGCGATACACTGGCCGAGATCCACCGCATTCTCGAAATTCTGCCCACCAAGGAAACCGCGCGCACCTCATGGGAGGATTACGGCGAAGTCATCGTCTGCGACACCTATGACGAGATGCTCGACGTCGCCAATGACATCGCCTCCGAGCACGTGCAAGTGATGACCGACCGCGACGACTGGTTCCTCGATAACATGCACAGCTATGGTGCGCTGTTCCTCGGCCCCCGCACCAACGTTGCGAACGGCGACAAAGTCATTGGCACCAACCACACGCTTCCGACCAAGAAAGCCGGTCGCTACACCGGCGGACTTTGGGTTGGTAAGTTCCTGAAAACCCACAGCTATCAGAAGGTTGTCACGGATGAGGCCGCCGCGATGGTCGGCGAATACGGCTCCCGCCTCTGCATGCTCGAAGGCTTTGTCGGCCACGCCGAACAATGCAACATCCGGGTGCGCCGCTATGGCGGCAGGAACGTCCCTTACGGCACCGCCGTGCAACCTCAGGAAGCCGCTGAATGAGAGCCGACTTGCTGCTTCTTCTTGGTCGAAATATCCCGGGGGGGCAGGGCATCGCCCTGTGGGGGGCAGCGCCCCCCTCTGCAATTCGGGAGTGTCCATGACCTTGCCACGCACACCGTCGTTCCGTCTTGATGGCAAACGCGCGCTCGTCGCCGGAGCCTCGTCCGGCATCGGCGAGGCTTGCGCGGTTGCTTTGGCTGAAGCCGGTGCCGAAGTAACGCTGTCTGCCCGGCGCGAGGGTCCCTTGAACGATCTCGCGGCATCTCTCGCGGATGAAGGTTTTCCGACCAAAGTCCTGTCGCTCGACGTATCCGACACAGCGGCCAGCGAAGCTGCCGTCGCAGACCAGGGTCCGTTCGATATTCTCGTGAATTCCGCAGGCCTGGCTCGCCATACACCTGCACTCGACACCACGTCCGATGACTACGATGCGGTCAGCGACCTCAACGTGAAAGGTGCGTACTTCTTAACGCGCGCCGTCGCCAAGGGGCTGATCGAAAACAACAAGCCGGGCAGCCTTATCAATATCTCCAGCCAAATGGCCCATGTCGGCGGTATCGACCGCGCGGTTTACTGCGCGACGAAACATGCCGTCGAAGGCTTTACCAAGTCCATGGCCATCGAATGGGGCAAGCAGGGTATCCGTGTGAACACCATTTGCCCAACTTTCATACGCACGCCCCTGACAGAACAAACATTCAGCAATCCGGCGCGCGCCGCGTGGGTGGAAGAAAAGATCAAACTCGGGCGCATCGGTGAAGTCACCGACATTATGGGCGCCGTGGTGTTTCTTGCCTCCGAAGCGTCGTCGCTGGTCACCGGCACATCGCTCCTCATCGACGGAGGTTGGACCGCGGACTGATGGCGCAGGGCAAGATCACATCGCTGGATGTTGCGCGACGTGCAGGCGTCAGCCAGTCCGCTGTAAGCCGGGTCTTTACGCCCGGTGCATCGGCCAGCCCTGCGACCGCAGCCAAGGTCAAAAAGGCGGCGATGGAACTCGGATACCGCCCAAACCCCATCGCGCGCGCAATGATTACCGGCAAAAGCCGCATCGTTGGCTTGCTCGTCGCCTACCTCGACAACCAGTTCTACCCATTGGCGCTCGAACGCCTCTCACAAGCCTTGCAAGAGCGTGGCTATCACATTCTGGTTTTCATGGCGCAAAACTCGGAAGACGAGATCTCCAACACGGTTCAGGAACTATTGGGGTACCGCGTCGACGGTATCATTGCAGCAAGCGTTTCGGTCGACAGCGCGCTGACCGCGCAATGCGCAGAGGCCGGAATACCGGTCGTCCTATTCAACCGCGGCCAGGATGGCACCGAACTCTCGTCAGTGACCTCAGCCAACGTGGCCGGAGGCCGCAAAGTGGCCGAGTTTCTCGTGGCAGGGGGCCATAAACGCATCGCCCATATCGCAGGCTGGAGCGGATCGTCCACCGGTCGGGACCGCAAGATGGGGTTCCTCAACGGCCTCGCCGACCTTGGGCAATCGCCTGTCGCGGTCATCGACGGCATGTACAAACGCGAGGTCGCAGCCGAGGCGACGCGTCAGCTCATGGCATCCGAAACGCCTCCCGACGCCATCTTCGTCGGGAACGACCACATGGCGTTTGCGGTCATGGATACCCTGCGTGGCGAACTTGGGCTTTCTGTCCCGGGCGACGTCTCCGTTGTTGGCTACGATGACGTCCCCGTCGCAAGTTGGTCTGGCTACGACATGACCACGGTCCGCCAACCGGTCAATCGCATGGTGGAAGCAACCGTAGAAACACTCCTGGGCGAGATTGACGCGACCGACCGCCCGGGACAAAGCATTGAAATCGCCGGACCGCTCATCCTACGCGGGTCCGCAAAAGTGCCTGAAGGATGGACACAATGAAGGGGTTCTCAAACCGTTGGAGCGACTTTCCCGATTATATCATCGGGATCACCAAAGAAATCTGGGAAGACCGCGGCGTCGCCACGCTCGACCACTATTACGCCAAGGACATTCCCGTGCGCTCACCTATGGGCATCCAGCGCGGTAACGAGGAGGTCAAGGCCGCAACGATGGCCACCATCAACGAATTCCCTGACCGGGAACTCCTTGGCGAAGACGTCATCTACTCCGACGACCCAGAGCACGGACTTCTGTCGTCCCACCGGCTCCTGACAAAAGCCACCCATTTGCAGGATGGCCAGTTCGGCAAAGCCACAGGCAAGCATTGGGTCGTTCGCGTCATCGCAGACTGCGCTGCCAAGGACGACACCATCTACGACGAATGGCTGGTGCGCGACTACGGCGGCATCGTCCGCCAACTAGGCATGGACCCGAAAGACTATGCCGCTGGCCTGATCGCTGACGAAGGCGGTGCTGAAGCAGCCTCCAAACCATTTACACCCGCTAATGACATCGAAGGACCCTACAAGGGAACAGGCAACGCCAATGAATGGGGCGAGACATTCGCCGCGTCTCTCAAGCGGATCATGGATCAGGACTTCAACCACATCCTGACCGACTGGGATCGCGCCGCCATTGGCGAATACCCGGGTGCCCAAACGGCATTTGGTCGCGACGAAATGGTCAAATTCTGGGTCGGCCTCCGCTCGTCGTTTCCAAGCGCAAAATTCACCATCCATCACCAGATCGGCATGGACGCCGACATGCTCAGCCCCCGCGCCGCAATCCGCTGGTCGCTGGACGGCAAGCACGACGGTTGGGGCACCTTCGGCAAGCCGACCGGCGCACACGTCCATGTCATGGGGATGAGCCACGCCGAATTCGGCCCATGGGGCCTGCGGCGCGAATTCACGCTCTATGATGAGGTCGCGATCTGGAAGCAGATCCTGATGGCCCAAGGCTGATGGACAACTACGCCCAGCATATGTTCACTGAAGCTGTGCAGGCGGAACAAGACGCTCTCGGTATGCGCGAGCGCTTCCAGAAGATGTACCGCAACCGGTTCACAAACGGCCTCGACGAAGACACCAAAGCCTTCATCGAAACCAGAACCTCTTTCTATATGGCAACAGTGTCCGAGACCGGTTGGCCCTACGTCCAGCACCGCGGCGGACCCATCGGATTCCTGAAGGTGAAGGGCGACGACACGCTCGCCTTCGCGGACTACACCGGAAACAAACAGCTGATTTCCAAAGGAAATCTCATAAACAACGACCGGGTATCGCTCTTTCTGATGGACTATCCCCGGCGCGCCCGCCTCAAAATGATCGGACATGCCAAAATGATCTCGGCGGACGACGATCCCAAGCTGGCCGCGCGCCTCAGGGTGACCGACCAAGACCCAATCGAACGGCTGATGACCATCCGGATCACCGCCTTCGACTGGAACTGCCCCAAATACATCGAGCCTCGATACACCGAGGCCGAGATTCAGCAAATGATTGGCCCGAGACTTCAGGAACTGACAGAAGAAAACGCCGGGCTTCGCGCTAAACTCGCCGATAAGGAAAACATGAAATGACCGCCCAGATCGTTCGCTACGGCGAACTCCAGCCCTGCAAAACCGCCTTCATCGACGCCCATACACCCGGCTCGGATCAGAAGGAGAACTTCACAATCATCGGCGGCGGTGTCTCTGAAAGCCCCGACCAGCACGTCCACATCGCCGATCCAATTGGCTTCAACATCGGCGCAGCGGGCCAGCCCCCCAAATGCCGCAATTCGCTCCACTCCCACCGCACGGCAGAAGTGTTCTTCGTCGCCAAAGGACGTTGGCGCTTCTTCTGGGGTCGTTGGGGCAATGCCGGGGAAGTCGTTCTGGAAGAGGGCGACATCTTCAATATCCCAACAGGCATCTTCCGGGGCTTCGAAAACATCGGCAACGACTACGGGATGATAATGGCCATCCTTGGCGGCGACGACGCGGGCGGCGGTGTCATATGGGCGCCCCAAGTGATCGAAGACGCCGCCGACCACGGCCTCGTTCTCTCCGAGGAAGGAAGACTCTACGACACAAAGAAGGGTCAAAGCCTTCCCGACGGCGTATCCCCAATGCCGCTCTTGTCTGACGAAGAACTCAAAGCCTTTCCCGAACCCACAACCCTCGACGTTATCCCAAACTACGTAGCCCGCTATTGGGACCTTATGGCGCTGTCCGACAATCAACCGGCCAAAGTCATCGGAGAAAATGCAGTCCTGCGCGACAAGCCAGGCTTCGAGGTCGAGCTCCTGTCCCGCAATTCCATCTCGTCGGAACCATACACGGTCGCAGCCAACGAAGTTCTCATGCCCGTGCGCGGCCACTGGAGTGTCACAACCGATGGCAAGACGGACTACATCACAATGGGTGACACGTGCCTCCTCAAGGCAGGCACCTCGGTTGCTCTGGCTCCTTCAATGACAGGCGAAGCCAGCCTCTACCGCATCCGTGCGACGGACGACCCCGCAGGGCTCACATGGGTCCCCTGATCTTTGACGGCCATAACGATGTTCTGTCCCGACTATGGGGCGGGATGGTCGATCCTGTGGCAGAGTTCGCAACGACGAATGGGCATGTAAACGTCCCCAACGCCAAAGCGGGCGGCTTCAAAGGCGGCTTCTTCGCGATCTACTCGCCAATGAATCGGGGTGTTTTCGATTTCACTGATTTCGATCCGGCGATCTTCTCGATGCCGATGCCGCCCATGCTGGACGAAGGGGATGCACTCACTGCCGCCATCGGGCAGGCCGCCATCGCCCGGCAACTCCATGACGCTGGCCAGATCGAGATCGTCACCGACGCTGCGGCACTCGCCACAGCCTTCATCGCCGACCGTATTGCCTGTATTCTGCACCTCGAAGGTGCCGACTGCATTGGCCCCGACCTCCTCGCGCTCGATGCGCTTTACGCGCTGGGCCTGCGCTCCCTCGGAATTGTCTGGTCGCGTCCAACCATATTCGGCGACGGTGTGCCATTCGGCCTCGGTCGCGACGGCGACACCGGTCCCGGCCTCACAGACGACGGCAAACGCCTTGTCGCTCGCTGCAAAGACCTCGGCATCATTGTCGATACTTCGCATCTCACAATGAAAGGCTTCTGGGATGTTGCCGAGGAAGGAGTTCCGCTGATAGCCACCCATTCCAACGCCTGTGCAGTCCTGAACACAACCCGCAACCTGACCGACGACCAACTCAAGGCGATCGGCGAAACGGGCGGCATAGCGGGTCTGAACTTCGGCACGATTTTCCTTGCCGAAGACGCCTGGCAAACCGGCAAAGCCCCGCTTCAGGCCTGCATCAGGCATCTCGCACACATGATCGAGATCGCAGGTGAGGATCACGTTGCCCTAGGTTCCGACTTCGACGGAGCGCCGTTGCCCGACGGCATGACCTCTGCCGCCGACCTGCCGAAGCTGGTCGTCGAAATGGAGGCCGCCGGTTTTGGCGCCGACCTCATCGCCAAAATCACGCACGAGAACTGGCTCGCTCACCTCGACCGCCACTTCACCAGAAACCTAACCAGACCGTAAACCCACCGAACGGGTGCACCGACGTAATACCGACGTTATACCGACACGATACCGAACGATAAAAACAAGACGGAGCGAGACGCGATGACCATCCTCTCAACACACGTGGGAAGCCTGCCAAGAAGCCAGGAAGTTGTAGACCAAATTTTTGCCCGAGAACGCAAAGAACCCTATGATTCTAATGTGTTCGACGCCGTGATGACCGATCACGTCGACATGCTCGTCCGCCGTCAGAAAGAAGCCGGGATCGACATCGTCAGCGACGGCGAGACCTCGAAAATTTCCTACGCCACCTACGTCAAGGACCGCTACACCGGCTTCGACGGCGACAGCCCCAGAAACGCACCAGCGGACCTGAAACTCTACCCGTCTTTCCTTGAACGCCTCGCAAACGACGGCGGCACACCCAAGTACGCGCGCCCCATGTGTGTGGGTGAAGTGAAGTCCAAAGGGCAGGGCGAATTGGAAAAAGACATCGCCAACTTGAAGGCCGCGATGGCCAAACACGGT
>CAZMRS010000070.1:0-8742 GCA_964568435.1 uncultured Boseongicola sp.
TCACCTGCATCAGTGACGCCATCGATTTCGGTATCTGCGTCGCCAATCATCCAGTCGACATGGATCAGGCTGGAGTTTCCACCGCGGGCTTTCAGGTCGTCATCGTTGATGCCGTCGGCGTTTTCGAGGCACTCTTTGTAGCACTGGCCAAGCGCGATGTGGCAGGCGGCGTTCTCGTCGTAAAGCGTGTTGTAGAACAGAAGACCGCTTTCCGAGATCGGTGACGCGTGTGGGACAAGAGCCACTTCACCCAGGCGCGCGGCGCCTTCATCTGTCTCGATCAGTTTTTTGAAGACATCTTCGCCGCGCGAAGCAGAGGCTTCGACAATGCGACCGGCCTCGAAGCGGACCGAGATGTCTTCGATCAAGCTGCCTTGATGGCTGAGCGGTTTGGAAGCGGTTGCCGTGCCTTCGACTTTCCAGGCGTGCGGGGTGGTGAAGACTTCTTCGGTTGGAATGTTGGGGTTGCAGGTGATGCCGTTTTTGGCTTCGGCCGCGCCGCCCGACCAAAGGTGGCCGTCTGCGAGCCCAACAGTAAGATCGGTTTTGGAGTTTTTGAAGTGGAGGGCGGCGAAGCGGCGATCGTTTAGCCAATCGCGGCGTTCTGCGAGGTTTGCGTTGTGCTCGGCCCAGGCAGAAACCGGGTCTTCACGGTCGATCCGTGAGGCGGAGAACAGCGCTTTGGCGAGGGTGGCTTGGGCTGCGTCTGCATCGAGGTCGGGGAAAACCAGTTTGGCCCAGGCGCGACCCGGATAGGAGACAATGGTCCAGTTGATGTCGAAACTGGATATTTTCTCGAGCGCGGGTTTGTACGCCATGGCGTTGGCTTTGGACGCGCGACCCACTTTGGCGGGGTCCATATCGGAGAGCGCCATGGGATTGTCGGACGAGATGTGGAGGCGGGCGGCGTTGTTTGCGAAGGCTTCGCCGATGCCTTTGAAGAGCCAGTCGGGTGCGGTGTCGAAGCTGTCATCCGCGCCGTGGAGATAACGAGCCCGGGTGACGTCTTCATCCGACAGCATTGTGGTGACCAGCGAAGCCCCTGCTTTGTAGGCGGCTGTGGCAATGCGCCGGACGAGGGGCAGGGTTTCAGCGGACCCGGTCAGGACGAGTTGCTGGCCCGGTTGGAGGTTCAGGCCAGTCCCGATGGCGACATCGGCCATACGGTCGAGAAGGTTGGCGTCGAAGGGAAGTTGATCGTCGGAATACATGGGAGCTCCTCGTGCTTGGGACCACATGTAATCGTTGGCTTGAGAGGGGGGAAGGGCTGGAAGTCCCTTTGGAAACGAAAAACGCGCGCTCCGATCAGAGCGCGCGTTTCTTTAGAAAGAATTGCTTGGAAGCTTTGCTTAAGCGGCTTTTGCCTGCTCGGCAGCGTTGCGGCGTTCGCTTTCTTCACGGCTGAGCGCGACGGATGTACGGATGCCTTTGGAGACGAACTCCATCAGACCCTTAACAACGCGTTCGTTGGGGTCGATACCAGCGCATGACAGAACTTCGCGGCCGTCGCGTGAGCGGGCCCAGCGTGCGATCTGTTCAGGACCGTTGCCATACTTTTTGTCGTCGGCGATCGCATCATCCAGCGCGGCCAGAACCACAGCAGCGAAGAGTTTGCGCGCGCGGTTGCCTTGTTCGTGATTGAATGCAGTGCCGTCCACAAAATCAGCCATTCGATATCCTTTGTTCTTGCTCTTGCGCTTGGAGGCGTGACGCCCCTTATGGCCCTTTCCGGGCCGCTTTAGTTATGCTATTTTGGAATGCCTCACATGCAATTTTTGCATATCTACAGGCGCTCCTCCCATGGTTCCCGCCGCCTTGTCAGCGACTTATCGGTGGAATATAGCGACGTTAACCAAATTTTCAACTTTTACACGTGGTTGACAACAATGCCAAAGATCAATGGAAACGAGATTCGCGTCGGAAATGTGCTGGAGCACAATGGTGGTTTGTGGGTGGCGGTGAAGACTGACCATGTGAAACCCGGCAAAGGCGGTGCGTTTGCTCAGGTGGAACTCAAAAACCTTCGAAACGGCTCGAAGTTGAATGAGCGATTTCGGTCGGCAGACAAAGTCGAGCGGGTTCGGCTGGAGCAGAAAGATCAGCAGTTTCTCTACGAGAGCGACGGAATGCTTGTCTTTATGGATAGCGAGACGTTTGAGCAGATCGAGTTGCCAGCCGACATTCTTGGCGACCGTCGTCCGTTTCTGCAGGACGGTATGACCATCCAGATCGAATACTATGAAAACGAGGCGCTGTCTGCGACCTTGCCGCAGAAGGTCACCTGCAAGGTTGTGGAAACCGAGCCAGTGGTGAAGGGACAGACGGCGGCGAACTCGTTCAAACCGGCGGTTCTGGATTGTGGGGTCAAGGTGATGGTGCCTCCATTCGTCGGGCAGGACGAAGACATCGTCGTGAACACCGAGACGATGGAGTATTCTGAGCGCGCTTAAGCGTTCATTTTTTGATGGCCACACCTGTCGGTGTGACACGATGCTTTGCGCCGCCCTTTCGGGCGGCGCGATGCCTTCGGCGAGAGTATTTTTCCCAGAAAGAAGTTAGGGCAGGCGCGTTATCGTGGCGTCGTCCGCTGAAAGTGGGCCGTTTGCTCGGTCGAAGCGGAGATAGGCCAGAGCCTTGTCGCCGGATTGGGTGAACAGTGTCCCGGCGGTTTTTCCGTCTGGCGTCGTGATTTCGGTGCCGACCGGGACGGCGTGTTCGATGGAGACGCGGGCCAGGCCTTTTTTGAGCTCGGTCTTGTGCTTCATGCGGGCCGTGACTTCTTGCCCGACATAGCAACCTTTTTTGAAGTCCACGCCATTCAAGCGTTCGAAACCTAACTCCAGCGGGTAGGACTGATCGGGGATCAGTTCGATGCCAGTTTCCGGGATGCCTGCTAAGACGCGGATGGCGTCCCAGTCCGCGGGTTCCTCCGCACGGCCGTCATAGGCGCGCCAGCCGAGGTCGGGGTGGCGGGGGTCTGAATAGGCACCTTCGGGTGTGGGGCCGGGACCGCGGGTTGGTGTTATGTCGGTTTGTGCGATCTGGACGTCTGCGCGCAGTTTGTACATCGACAGGCGCCGGAGGAGATCGGCGGCGAAGGGAGTTGCGACATCGAGAAGGAGAGCGTCGCCGTCTTCCAGCAGAAAGAAGTCGATCAGGTATTTGCCTTGAGGCGTGAGAAGAGCTGCCCAGACTAGGCCATCGTCAAGGCGCTTGAGGTCGTTCGTCACCAGGTTTTGCAGGAAGTCGATCCGGTCGTTGCCGGTAATCGAGAAAACTGTGCGGCCGTCCATTTTCGGTATCTCCGTGGTCTTCGACATTATATAGGATGAGCCACGCAAGAGGTCACCTATGGACGCCCCACTTTCCGTTGTTATCCCTACTTTGAATGCAGGCGTCGCGCTTGTTCCGACGGCGGAAGCCTTGCTGTCGGGTGTGACTGAGGGTGTGATTGGGGAATTGGTGATCTCGGACGGTGGATCAACCGACGAGACGCTTGAGATTGCGCGCGAGTTGGGCGCGGAGATCGTTCAGGGCGCGCCGGGGCGAGGTGGGCAGATCGCGCGAGGCGTTGCGAAGGCGCGCCGTGACTGGGTGCTGATCTTGCATGCCGATACGCATTTGTCTCCAGAGTGGCTTCGGGCGGTTCTGGAGCATATTGGCACTTATCCGGACAAGGCCGGGTATTTCGAGCTTGGGTTTCGTGCACGCGGGATTTGGCCGGTGCTTGTGGCGGCGGGCGCGAACAGGCGATCGCGGCTGTTTGACCTTCCCTATGGGGATCAGGGGCTTTTGGTGCGCCGGGATGTGCTTGAGGCCGTTGGCGGAGTGCCGCAGGTGCCCTTGATGGAAGATGTCGCTTTGGCGCGGTCTTTGAAGGGTCGGCTGCGGCCGCTTGAGGCGGTCGCCATGACATCCGCTGAGCGGTATCAGCGGGATGGGTGGGCGCGCCGCATAATGCGCAACTTGTGGACTTTGGCGCGCTACAAGATGGGCGCGCGTCCCGAGGATTTGGTGCGGAGTTATTCCGGGGCGTCTTCTGAAAACTGAAGGGCGTAGAGGCTTGCGTAGACACCGCCACGCGCCAGAAGCTCTTCGTGGCGGCCTTCGTCGACAACACGTCCTGCATCCATGACAACGATTTTGTCTGCGTTTCGGATTGTTGATAGGCGGTGCGCGATCACGAGTGTCGTGCGATCTTTGGCGAGATCATCGAGGGCGGCTTGCACGCGGACTTCGCTTTTCGCGTCGAGCGCTGACGTTGCTTCGTCGAGAAGTAGGATTGGCGCGTCGCGCAGAAGCGCGCGGGCGATGGCGACGCGCTGCCGCTGACCGCCTGAGAGGGCCGAACCGCGAGGCCCGGCGGGGCTTTCGAGGCCATCAGGGAGGCGTTCAATCACGTCATCGAGACTCGCAGATTTGATGGCATTTTTGAGTGCGTCGTCCGAGACGTTGGCCGTCGACAGGACGATGTTGTCCCGCAGGCTTTCGTCAAACATGGGCGCATCCTGGGTCACGACTGAAAAGAGCGCGCGAAGATCGGCGAGCGTCAAAGCTACACTATCGGTGCCTGCGATTGTGATCGTGCCTTCGGAAGGATCGACGAGGCGGGTTAGAACATTGAAAACAGTGGATTTGCCTGCACCTGATGATCCGACCAGGGCGGTCGTCTCGCCCGCCTTTGCAGTGAAGGTTGCGCCGTTCAATGCGGATTCCGAGCCATATCTGACAGTCACGTCGCTCAGCACAATATCTGCTGTGTCAGTTGCTTTGATTGCTTCGGCAGGAGTGTCGGGTGACGTGATGGTTGGACTGGCCTCAAAAACGTCCTGAATGCGTTCCAGGCTTGCGCGTGCAGTTTGCCAGGCACCAGACACATTAGCGACGCGTCGGAGTGGTTCAAAAACGAGGCCCATAGCTGTGAAGAAGGACATGAACTCTCCGACGGTTTTGTCCCCGTCGATAATTTGACTGCCGCCATATACGAGGACGCCAGCAAAGCCGATGGCTGCCACGAAATCTGTCATCGCCGGGATCGCCGCCTGACCGATCCGGGCGTGCATTTCCTGTTTGAGGTACCCGCTCGCGGTGTTCGCGAAACGTGTGTTTTCACGGGCTTCACTGGTGTTCAACTTGATCGTGTTGATGCCGTGGAAGATCTCGTCGAGGCGGGTGGAGAGGCGGGCTGCAGCGTCGCGTGCGGCGAAGGTGCGCTTGCGGACGTAGCGTTGGAGCGCAACCACAGGGCCAAGGAGCAGCGGCGCACCAGCGAGAACGATGAGCGTCCAGACAAGATCGACTGAGATGGCCACGGCAAATAACGCGATTAGACTGACAACATCGCGGCCGAAAACGCCAAGAACCATGGCCCATATGGTGTTGGCCGCGGCGGTATCACCCCGGACGCGTTCTATCAAAGTGCCTGGCGGATTGTTTTGAAAGAAGCGGCTGTCGAGCGTGATAAGATGCGCCACCATATCTTTTTGCATGCGAGTGATGACGCGGAGACCTGCACCTTGCATCAAGGTGCGGTGGCCGAATGCAGAGACGGCGCGAGTGACAAAGATCATACCGATGGCAAGCGCGACCCAGCCGATTGCTCCACGGTCGCCGGCGATGAAGACCTGATCGAACATCGGTTGCACGGTGTAGCTGAGTGCGCCAAGCATCGAGCCTTCGATGGCCATCAAAAACGCCGCAAAGACGATCCAGCGCCTTTCCGGTTTCAGGTAGGTGCGCCAAAGCCAGGCAATAAGGGGCGGGCGTTCCGCACCTTGCTTTTGCGCTTGTCCGAGGGGTTGATTTGGATCGGTCACGGAGGCTCTGAGTTTCCTTTGGTTCATTCAGTATCCGCCTTCACGAGATCAGACAAGCAAGCGCGCAATTGACCGGACCCCATCATCGCCTTAGGTGCGACATTATCCGAGTTCGTGAGGTTCAAAAATGTCGTTGGGATTTGGTCGCCACTATCTTGCAATTCCCGGGCCGTCGGTGATGCCGGATCGCGTGTTGGCCGCGATGCAACGCCCTGCGCCTAACATCTATACCGGTGAGCTCATTGATATGGTGCCGGGCATTATTGCCGATTTGAAGAAAGTGGCGCGTACTTCGCATCACGTGGCGATTTATGTCAGCAATGGACACGGCGTTTGGGAAGCTGCCTTGGCCAATACGATGTCACGTGGCGACAAGGTTTTGGTGCCGTCGGTGGGATCGTTTTGCGAGGGTTGGGCGGATACCGCGCGGGGTATGGGTATCGAGGCCGAAGTCATGGACTTTGGCAAGCGCGACACGATTGATCTTGCGCGACTGGCCGAGCGACTGGCTTCAGATACAGCGCATGAGATCAAGGCGGTCATGACCGTTCATGTGGACACCTCAACGTCGATCCGAAACGATGTGGTGGCGCTTCGCCGCGTGCTTGATGAAGTCGGCCATCCCGCGCTTTTGATGATCGATTGCATTGCGTCACTTGGGTGCGACGTCTTCGAGATGGACGCTTGGGGCGTCGATGTCATGATTGCGGGATGTCAGAAGGGCCTGATGACGCCGCCCGGGATGGCTTATGTGTTCTTCAACGAACGCGCGGATCGTGCGCGCGACGGTGCAAATTGCGTGACGCCTTACTGGGATTGGCGGCCCAGGGTCGATCCGGATTACTTCTATCTCTATTTTTGCGGCACGGCACCGACGCATCACCTATACGGGCAGCGCGTGGCTTTGGACATGATCGCAGAGGAAGGCCTTGAAGCTGTTTGGCGGCGCCACGAAGTTTTGGCCAGGACCGTATGGGCAGCTTTTGACCATTGGGGGCAAGTGGGCCCGATCGCCTTGAATGTCGAAGCGCCCGAGCATCGCAGCCATGCCGTCACAACGGTGCGAGCGGGATCTTCGAAGGCGTCGAGGCTCAGAGAATGGTGCGAGACGCGCGCTGGTCTAACGCTTGGGATTGGTTTGGGCATGGCGGCATCGGGCACACGTGAGTGGCATCATTTCTTTCGCGTGGGACACATGGGGCACGTCAGTGCGCAGATGATTTTGGGCGCGCTTGGGACGATTGAGGCGGGCATGACCGCAGTTGGGTTAGAGCATCAGTCAGGTGGTGTGGATGCGGCGGCGAAAGTGATTTCTAAGGCGGCTTAACTGCTTGAATTTCGGCGAAAATCCACCGTCATCAAACGGTCGGCAATCCAGCTAACGATGCCTGCAACGATCAGGCCCCAAATCGCCCAAATTGCGAATAGGAACATAAACACCAGGACGCCGAACGAGGCGAGGAAGGCGTTGGTATAGTTTTCCACCTCCTGTGGGTGGGTTTTTCGATGATCGCTCATAGCGTGCAATTTAGCAGCAATCGCGTGTGAGGCCAGAGATAGGTGCAACAAATTGTCGCTATTGGCGACTACTTGCGCGCTCTGGCAGCGGCCAAGGCTTCTGGCAATGCGGACCTTAGTGGCTCGAGGTCCTCCGGACGGCCGCAACTGATGCGGATACAGCGATCTCCGGGTGCGGCGAAGGGTTTGCGGACAAAGACACCACGGTCCAAGAGTTCTTCGAGAACGGCGACTGCGAAGGATGCGTCTGATTTGCAATCAACTGTCACGAAATTGGTGGCAGATGGGATAGGGTCGAGGCCGTTTTCTATCGCGATCTGCGCAATGGTATCACGGGCTTTGGCGATGTCTGATTGGGTTTGTTTGAGGTGTTCGGTGTCGCCCAGTGCGGCGATCGCCCCGATTTGCGATATTCTGTTCATGCCGAAATGGTTGCGGACCTTTTCAAAGGGTTGGATGAGGCCTGCATGGCCGAAGGCGTATCCGACGCGTGCGCCAGCCATGCCGTAAGCCTTTGAAAAGGTGCGTAGACGGATGAGGTTTGGAAGCGTCGTGTCGATGCGCGGTGCTGCGTCGTCCGGTGCGCATTCGATGTACGCTTCGTCAAGAACGAGGAGGCAGTTTTCGGGGAGGCGACGGATCATATCGAGGATGACGTCCGAGGTGTGGTAAGTGCCCATCGGGTTGTCAGGGTTCGCCAGGTAGATAAGGCGTGCGCCCGTGTCGTTGGCGGCTTGAAGCAGTGCCTCCGGGTCTTCTTTGTCGTTGCGGTAGGGGACTTTGGTGAGCGTCCCACCGTATCCAGCCACGTGGTAGTTGAAGGTGGGGTAAGCGCCGTCTGATGTGACCACGTTCACGCCGGGCTCAACATAAAGGCGAACAAGGTAGCCGAGGAGTGTGTCGACGCCTTCTCCGACGACAACTTCGTTTGCTTTGATGCCAAGGTGAGCGGCGAGAGCGTGCCGCAGGTCGAAGCTTTCGGGGTCTGGGTACATCCAAGCGTCAGCGGCTGCATCCTGCATGGCCTGCAAGGCCTTTGGCGAGACGCCAAAGAGGCTTTCGTTCGCGCCAAGGCGGGTGATGAAGCGTTTGCCGGAGGCGCGTTCAGCGGCTTCGGGGCCGACAAAGGGCACAGTGGCGGGCAGGCTTTCGGCGAGCGGGGTCAGGCGCGGTATTTTCATGTCTTACCGTGGCACTGAAGTGGAGGTCTCTGCAAGGAATTGCGCCATGGAAGGCGAATGCAGGCATTCGCCCTAGGTGGGGGTTTTCCACCCCCACGCCCCCGGAGGATATTTTTTCCAAGAAGAAGGGGTTAGCCGACCTCTTTGAGGCGGGCGAGTGCTTCGGTGAGGCGCGTTTCTTCTTCCTCGCGGGCGGCGAGGTTTTCTTTCGTTTCCGCGACGACGTC
>CAZMRS010000071.1:0-8666 GCA_964568435.1 uncultured Boseongicola sp.
AGTCGTGGGAGATCGCCGTCATCGAGGACCAAAACCCGTCCATTGAATTTGATGGGCCGATTGTTCAGGGCGAAGGTGGTCGAATGGAGGCGCCGTTTGTAGCGTCCGACGATTACGGCGTCACTGACGGACAGATGGAGATCACGCTTGATCTGACGCAGGTCGACCGTCGCTACGGTCTGACGATTGATCCCGAAGAGCGCGATCCGATTGTACTGGACATTCCGATCACGATTTCAGGTGATCGTTCTCAGTTTGCCGAAACGGTTGTCGAAGATTTCAGCGAACATCCGTGGGCCAACTTACCAGTGACCGCGTCTCTCCTTGCGCGGGACGCGGCGGAGCATGAAGGCTTGTCGGCTCCACAGTTTGCGACGCTTCCAGGGCGGCGGTTCTTCGATCCGCTGGCGAAAGCGATTGTTGAGCAGCGCCGTGATTTGCTTTGGAACCGGGCAAATGCGCCGCGTGTGGCGCGGCTTCTGCGCGCAGTGTCTTTCCAGCCCGAAGATGTATTTCGGTCAGAGACGGTCTATCTGAAATTGCGCTTCACGGTGCGGAGGCTTGAAACGCGCATTTCGCTTAATCGACTGACAGATGAGTTCGTCGATGAAACCGCGAGCGCGCTTTGGGGGCTTGCGATTGAGATCGAAGAAGGTGACCTCGGGGATGCCTTGGAGCGCCTCCAGCGCGCGCAGGATCGTTTGGCCGAGGCCATCGAGAATGGTGCGACCGACGAAGAAATCGCGGAGCTGATGCAAGAACTGCGCGAAGCTATGCAGGACTACATGAACCAGCTTGCGCAGCAGCAGCCTGAGGGGCAGCAGCAACAGCAGGCTGAGAACCAGCAAATGCAGGAGATGACCAGCGACCAGTTGCAGGACATGCTGGACCGTTTGCAGGAGCTGATGGAGCAAGGCCGCATGGCCGAGGCTCAGCAGTTGCTCGATCAGTTGCGGCAGATGATGGAGAACATGCAGGTCGCGCAAGGCCAACAGGGGCAGCAGAGCGAGGGCCAACAGGCCATGGAAGGATTGGCTGAGACCCTGCGTGACCAGCAAGGCTTGTCGGATGAGGCATTCCGCGATCTTCAGGAACAGTTCAATCCAAATGCTCAGGCCGGTCAGGCCGAGGGCAACGAGGGCCGGAGCGGTGGCGGCGAAGGGCGCGGTGCACAGCATGACCAGTCGCCCGGGCAAGGCGAGGGCGGTCAGCAGGACTCGAACCAGCAAGGTGGCGAACAGCAGAATGGTCAAGGCGTGGGGAGCCTTGCGGATCGTCAGCAAGCCTTGCGAGATCAATTGCAGCGGCAACAGCAGAACTTGCCGGGTGCGGGCACACCAAATGGTGATGCGGCCCGCGAGGCGCTAGGACGCGCGGGTGAGGCCATGGATGACGCAGAAAATGCTCTGCGCGAGGAAGATTTCGCCGGGGCGTTGGACAGCCAATCCCAGGCGATGGAGGCGCTGCGAGAAGGCATGCGCGAGCTGGCCGAGCAGATGGCCGAACAGCAGCAGCAACAGGGTGGCCAACAAGGCCAACAGCTCGGTCAGGGCAACCCGGACGGTGCGCGCGATCCACTCGGGCGCGAGGCTGGACAGAACGGGCGTTTGGGCACGGATGAGCAGCTTTTACAGGGTGAGGATGTTTATCGTCGCGCTCGGGAATTGCTGGACGAAATCCGGCGCCGCTCGGGCGAACAGGACCGACCCACAGAAGAGCTGGATTATTTGAAACGTCTGCTCGATCGGTTCTGACGTGGTTGGCAATCGACCGCCCAAACTGAAATCTATTGTTTTCTTGTTAGGGGTTCTGCGCGTAGCATCGATCCAGAGCAGATAAAAAACTTCAGGTGACCTATGCGTGTATTTTCAGCGGCAGTTGCCAGCCTTTTTGCATTTTCGGTTGCAGTTGCGAGCCCTGCGCCTGAGTTTTCGGTGTATCCGAAACCGAGACCTCAGAGCGGAGATTTTGTTCTGGCGCAGGCGACCACATCAAACGCAGCTTTTGCGCGCTGGATCGACCGGTTTCGCGGACGTGCCCGCGCGGCGGGAATACGAGATAGCGTTTTTAACGCTTCTTTTCAGGGCGTTAGATATAACACCAGCGTCGTTCGGCGGGACCGGAATCAGTCCGAGTTCACCAGTCAGATCTGGGATTATCTGGATAGCGCAGCATCAAGTTCGCGCGTTCGCAACGGGCGCGATGCGCTGCGCGAAAACCGCCGGGTGCTGGCCGAGATCGAAGCAAAATACGGCGTGGAAGCGGAAGTTGTCACCGCCGTTTGGGGACTGGAAAGCAGCTATGGCAGCTTCAGGGGCAACTTGCCGATTATCGAGTCGCTGGCCACACTGGCGTTTGACGGACGGCGTGGACGTTTCTTTGAGAAGCAGCTGATCGCGGCCTTAAAGATCATACAGTCCGGGGACGTGCGGCCCAGCGAAATGCGCGGGTCTTGGGCGGGTGCGATGGGGCACACTCAGTTTATTCCGACGTCGTACCTTGCCTATGCTGTCGATTTTCGCGGCGACGGTCGACGCGATATCTGGTCGGACGATCCAACCGACGCCTTGGCGTCCACCGCGGCCTATTTGAAGAACTTTGGGTGGACCAAAGGCCAGCCCTGGGGTGTGGAAGTGCGTCTTCCGCGCGGATTCGATTATCGTCAGACGGGTGAAAAAATCAAAAAGTCGCCCACACAATGGGCCGCGATGGGTGTACGTGACGTTAACGGAGCGCGCGTCCCAAATCATGGGCGGGCTTCGATCTTGTTGCCGGCGGGGGCACAGGGTGTTGCCTTTATGATCTTTGACAACTTCCATGTGATCGAGCGCTACAACACGGCGGATGCTTATGTGATTGGTGTTGGCTTGCTAAGTGATCGGATTTCGGGCGCTGGTGCGCTAAAGGCAAAGTGGCCGCGCAGTGATCGCAATCTGGCGTTTCGAGAGAAGCAGGAGATGCAGCGTCTACTGACGCGCAAGGGGTTCAATACCCAAGGCGTGGACGGGATTATCGGACCGAATACGATCCGTGCGATCCGAAGCTTTCAATCCTCAGTCGGTATGATCCCGGATGGGTATGCAAGCTATGAGGTTTTGAAGCGCCTGCGCTAGCGTGCGTAGCACCAGCATCCTTTGTGGTGATCGTTCACAACGCCGACGGCTTGCAAATAGGCGTAGATGATCGTGGTGCCGACGAAGGACATGCCACGCTTTTTCAGGTCTTTCGAGATTTGGTCCGAGAGCGGGGTCGAGGCTGGAATTTCAGCAGAGGAGACCCAGTTTCCTTTAAGTGGCTTGCCATCGACGGGCGCCCATAGGTAGTTGGAAAAGCTGCCGAATTCTTTCTGCATTTCGATGAAGACACGGGCGTTCTTACGCGCCGCGGGAACCTTTTGGCGATGCCGGACGATGCCAGGGTTCTCGAGCGCTTTCTGCAACTCGAAGTCGGTCATGTTGGCGACCTTTTCGACGTCGAAGTTGTGGTAGACCTCACGATACCCTTCGCGCTTTTTCAGGATGGTTTCCCAGGACAGACCGGCGTGCGCACCTTCCAGGATCAGCATCTCGAAGAGCATCTGGTCGTCGTGAACGGGCACGCCCCACTCCGTGTCGTGATAGTGGGCGTATAGCTCGGTGTGAGAGCCGAAGCAGCGGGTCTTGTCGTCAATTGGATCAGCCATCACAGGACGATAGCGGGGTGCACGAGGACTGTCACCGGGTGCTGTTGCCATCTTCTGTCAGGAGCGTTCGGTGGCAACGATCGGTGTTTGCAGGCTATGTGCAACACGTTTGATGGTTAACGCCAACGAACGAAGGGATTCTGGCCGATTTCGGAAATCGGTATCGCGTCGGTACTACGTCGGTATTACGTCGGTGCCACTTGGGGAGGGATTGGCGCCAAACCACATGATGTGGTGGTCGTGTTAACCTGTCTTAACTTTGGGTGAATGCGGCGATCACATGTGGTCTTCGGCGTCCGCAACATCGATGCCGAGCGCGTCTAGGCCATCTTCGAGATATTCGGCAAGGCTGGGGATGCCGGAGAGGTATTGCTCGGTTGGGGCGGTGGCTTCTGCTCGGGCAACCTGGCGGGCTTCTTCAAGTTCGTCCGGCAAGTACGTCTCACGCCCGACCCACATGAGCGCCACCAGACTGGTTTTCTCGTCATCGTTCAGACCGGAGATGTAGTCGGACAGTTGATGACTATCGGGGCCGTACTTGCGAGTGAGAAAGATGACGCGGACGATCTTGCCGTTGGAAATGTCGAGCATGCGGTGAGCCCTCCCTTAGAGCTTTGGTTCGTTCGAAACTTATGGGGTGCCCGCGTCCTGCGCTTTGCGCCAGATCAACCGCTTGTTGGAGCGGGCGGTATGCCGTAGTTGATCGCGCAAACATCCTTGATGAGGTGCGTTATGGCGTTTTCGTTCAATCGCAAAGACTTTCCGTCGGACTTTCGGTTTGGAGCGGCCACTGCAGCCTATCAGATTGAAGGCACGTCCTTCGGAACTGTCGGTGGCACGCATTGGGATACATTTGCGGCTGTGCCGGGCAATGTCGAGAAAACCGAGGATGGGCGCATCGCCTGCGATCATTACCATCGCTGGCCTGAGGATCTGGACCTGGTGCGTGATGGGAACTTCGATGTGTACCGGTTCTCGACCATGTGGCCGCGTGTGATGCCGGATGGGCGGACAGTGAGCGCCGAAGGATTGGATTTCTACGACCGCCTGGTCGATGGGATTGTCGCGCGTGGGCTGTCACCGAACCTGACGCTGTATCATTGGGATATGCCGTCGGATTTGGCGGATTTGGGCGGCTGGACGAACCCTGATGTCGGGAAGTGGTTTGCGGATTACACGGAAGCGGTGATCGATCGGATCGGAGATCGTGTGGACGCGGTGGCGACGATTAACGAGCCTTGGTGTGTTGCTTGGCTTTCGCATTTTCTTGGTGGGCATGCGCCGGGATTGCGTGACATTCGCGCGGCAGCCCGGGCGATGCATCATGTGTTGGTTGCGCATGGACAGTCATTGGAGGTGATGCGGGCGAAAGGGCAGGAGAACCTTGGGATTGTCCTGAATTTTGAGCATTCGCATCCGGCGAGTGAGCGGCCGGAGGACGTTCAGGCTGCGCAGACGTATGACGGGATTTACAATCGTTGGTTCATTGGCGGTGTGTCGCAGGGTGCGTATCCTGCGGACATCTTGGAGCATCTGGAACCGCATATGCCTGCGGCGTGGCAGGATGATATGGCGATGATTTCCAAGCCGATCGATTGGTTGGGGATCAACTACTACACACGGTCGATCCATGAACATGTGCCAGATATGGCCTGGCCTTCGGAGCGCGCCGTTCCGGGGGATTTGCCGAAGACGGATCAGGATTGGGAGATTATCCCGGACGCCTTGCACGGGTTTCTGATGCGTTTGCATCGGGAGTACACCGGCGTATTGCCGCTGTATGTGACCGAGAACGGCATGGCCGGGGCTGATCCGGGCGATCGGGGTGAGGTCAATGATCCGACGCGGATGGCGTATTTCGAAGGGCATGTGGGAGCAGTGCGGCAGGCGATTGCGGATGGGGCGCCGGTGAAGGGTTATTTTGCGTGGTCGCTTCTGGACAACTACGAATGGGCGTTTGGCTACGACAAGCGGTTCGGGATTGTTCATGTCGACTACGAAACTCAGGAACGCACACCAAAGGCTTCGTACTTAGCGTTTCAAGAGGCTTTGAAGCGCGGGTAGCGCGGGCTGTCAGTCAAGAAATCAATGGTTTTGGACGTGGCTCGGCATGTGTGCCGAGATTGGAGAAATTTCGTTTGGTAAGAATTGATACTCTATGTATACAATTTGTATAAGGAGTCGATATGCCGAAGAAATCAAAGGCTCATTGCGCCGCTGATCTGCGCGCTCGCATCCTGAGTTTGGACATCGCGCCGGGCACAGCGTTGGACGAGGTGTCGCTGACTGAGGAGTATGGCATTTCCCGCACGCCGCTGCGGGAGGTGTTGCATCGGTTGGCGGGCGACGGGTTTGTGCAGCTTGAGGAAAACCGTGGGGCGAAGGTCGCATCGATGGATTTGGCGACCATGCGAGTGTTCTTTCAAACCGCGCCATTGGTCTACTCTTCGATCGTGCGGCAGGCCTGCGAGAACCGGACAAGCTGGCAGGTTGCGGAACTTCGGGAAATACAGCGCGCATTCGTTGACGCGCGGCGCGCGCATGACACGCAGGACGCTGCGCTGTTGAACCATGACTTCCATGAGCTGATCGGCGTCATGGCACAGAACCCGTACCTGCAGGCGAGCCTGCAACGGATGTTGATTGACCACACCCGCCTTAGTCAGACGTTCTTTGCGCCTCAGTCTGAGGCGGACGAGGCGCGTGTTGAGAAGGCGATCGAGCAGCATGAGGCGATGATCTTGGCGATTGAGGCGCAGGAAGCGTCAGTCGCTGTCGATCTGACATTGCAGCATTGGGATCTGTCGCGGGATGAGATGGAAAAGTATGTGCGGCCGGATCCGTTGCCGCTGGATGTTGTTTCTTTGAAGGAGCGCAGAGATGCAGTTTGAGGGGATCTACACCCCTGTCGTGACGCCCTATCACGACGATTTCACGTGCAACCGGGAGGCGTTGGAGCAAACGATTGAGCATTTGATTGGCTCTGGTGTGCACGGGCTGGTCGTCGCGGGGTCGACGGGGGAGTATTACGCGCAAACCGAGAAAGAGCGCATCTGGTTGATGAAGGAATGCATCGATCAGGTGGCGGGCCGTGTGCCTGTGGTCGTTGGGACCGGGGCGATCCGTACGGAAGATAGTATTCGGTATGCCGAAGCCGCGAAGGCAGCGGGTGCTGATGCGATTCTTGTGACCACACCGCCTTATGCGTATCCGACGGGGCGGGAGATTGCGCTGCATGCTTTGGCGGTGGATAGAGCGGCGAACTTGCCGGTGATGCTGTACAATTACCCTGGACGGATGTCGGTCGATATGGACGAGGAATGTCTGGATCGGCTGGGGCGATCACCGAATTTCTGCGGGATCAAGGAAAGCTCGGGCGATGTGAACCGTCTGCATATGCTGGCGCGGGATTATCCTCACATTGGCTTGTGCTGTGGCATGGACGATCAGGCTTTGGAGTTCTTTGCGTGGGGCGCGCGGTCGTGGGTTTGCGCGGGATCGAACTTTGCGCCTGAGGCTCATATCGCGCTCTACAAGGCGTGCGCTTTGGAGGGCGATTTCACAAAGGGTCGCGCGATCATGTCAGCGATGCTGCCGCTGATGCGGGTGTTGGAACAAGGCGGCAAGTTCGTGCAGTGCATCAAGTATGGGCTCACACTGAGGGGCATTGATGCCGGACCGCCAAGGAAGCCGCTGCAACCACTGAACAAGGATGACAAGCGCGCATTGGCGGAGGTGATCCGGACGATGAACACAACCGTCTCACAAATCACGGGAGAGGCGATATGACCGATCTTTTGACACATGGCGAATACAAGGCGATTGCCGAGGCTTTGGACCCGCCGCGGACGGCCTTTATTGATGGCAGGTATCGTGCGGGGACGGGCGATGCTTTTGCGACCATCAACCCGGCGACGGGCGAGACGATTGCCGATATTGCGGGCTGCGGGCAGGACGACGTTGATCTGGCGGTGACCAAGGCGAGGGAGGCGTTTGATCGTGGGCGCTGGGCCAAGTTGCATCCGTCGGAGCGTAAGGATGTGCTGATCCGTTTGTGCAAGCTGATGACGCGCAATCGGCGCGAGTTGGCAGTGATGGAGAGCCTCGACAGCGGGAAACCGATCCTTGATTGCGAGACCATCGACATTCCGGAGACGATCCATTGCATCAAGTGGCACGCTGAGGCGATCGACAAGATTTACGATCAAGTGAGCCCGACAGGGGATGATGCGATTTCCATGATCGTGCGAGAGCCGATTGGCGTGGTTGCGGCGGTGCTGCCCTGGAACTTCCCATTGATGATGCTGGCTTGGAAGATCGGACCCGCGCTTGCGGCTGGGTGTTCGGTTGTTGTGAAACCTGCTGAGCAGACGTCGTTGACCGCGTTGCGCGTTGCTGAGTTAGCGCATGAGGCGGGTGTTCCACGTGGTGTGTTGCAGGTATTGCCGGGCGATGGGCCGTCTGTTGGCGAACCGCTGGGGCGGCATATGGATGTGGACATGGTGAGCTTTACCGGCTCGACCGAGACCGGGAAGCGGTTTCTGCACTACGCGGCTGACAGCAACATCAAGAAGGTCGTGCTGGAGTGCGGCGGTAAGAACCCAGCGGTTGTTCTGGAGGATGCCGAGAACCTCGACCATGTGGCGGAGCATGTGGTGAACGCGGCGTTTTGGAACGCGGGGCAGAATTGCTCAGCGACGTCGCGGTTGATTGTGCATAAGGCGGTGAAAGCCCCGTTGATGGAGCGGATTGAAGCTCGGCTGAGGGATTGGAAGGTTGGCGATCCCTTGGATCCAGCGAACCATATCGGGGCGCTGATTGATGCCGGACATTGCGAGAAGGTGCGCGGGTATCTTGAGAAAGCGGATGCTGGTGAAGGGCCTTTCGTTTCGCCAGTGGTTTACGAGATCGGGGCTGGGGATGTGCGGGCTAAGGAGGAGATCTTTGGACCTGTTCTTTGCGTGATCGAAGTGTCGAGCACGGA
>CAZMRS010000072.1:0-222 GCA_964568435.1 uncultured Boseongicola sp.
CGGTCTTTGACCTGCTTGCGCAAGCGGGCCACGTCGAGGAACGCCCCGCAGGCCGAACGCATTTCGCGTGCCGCCAACGCGCGATAGGCCGCCAGACGATCCTCGACCAGATCCATGCCGCGGCCAACGTCAGCCGCCAGCGCGGCGCGTTCGGAAATACCCTGCCGGATTCGGCCAAGGATATCCTCGGCACTATCGGCTTTCATGTCCGCCACATGGTTA
>CAZMRS010000072.1:256-8577 GCA_964568435.1 uncultured Boseongicola sp.
CCAAAGTACCAAAGACCCCGGTGAACTTGCGGCTGTAGGCCATAGGCACCACCGGCACACCGGAAGAAAACGCCGCAATCGCGGCATGCATCCGCGCAGCCGCAACGAAATCCATACCCGCGATGTAACTCTTGGCTTCGATGGGGGAGTTAAAGACAGGCGCCACGATTGCACCGGGAAATTCCGCCGCCAGAGCTTCGCCCGCACGCTGATCATCCTCCCAGGGCTGCTCCTCGGATTGCACATGGCCGATCAAATGCAGTTCGACATCCTCTCGTGCGACCAGTTCCGCTACAAGGTCTCGGATCAGCGCCGGATAATCGATACTCAGCCCGAATTGGTTCTCACCAGTATAGCCTCCGTTCATCAACAACCCCGAGACATTTAGCCCAACCCGTATTGGGCCACCCTGGCGCGGCTTTGGCGGATCATAAGGCAGCCCCATCGCCACATCGGTGACCTCAAGTATGTCCGACTTAACGCCCATCTCGGCCAGAAACGCCGTTGAGGGCGCATCGCGCGTCACCACAGCGCGCGACCGGTTCATGACACGCCGCGCGAGCATCCGCGTCCAAGCGGCATTGAACGGGCCAACCGTCTGAGGGGCCAAGACCACAGGCAGACCGGTCAGCTGCGCGCGGGCCTTCGTGCCCCAAACCGTCAGGAACCGCTTTGTGCCGTAGATATCAGTGAAACTGTCCCCGCCACCGATGTCGACCACCAGATCAGCTCGGGCGTAGGCTGCGCCCAATGGCCCACCCGGGGCTGGTAAATGGCGCGTACGCAGCGGTACCGGCTCTATATCGGGGGCCGTCTCGTAGTCGGGCCGAGGGTCGCGCCACCCAAGGATCAGAAAATGCGGCTTCAGGCCCGCATCAGCAGCAGCCTCACGTAACAAGGCGATGTTTGCCAGCGTCAAAGCGCCAACACCAAGATTGTCGGAATTCATCTGGTGCCAGACGAGCGCGATGGTGACAGGTGTGGTCATAACGATGGTCTCGTCGCGCGGCTCTGTAAGGTCAATAGCAAGTGTGCGCAGCGGCCGTCGAATGCCCTGATTGGTGCAATGATGCAGGGCACAATAAACATGATGAATCTTATAAGATCACTGTGCCGGCCATCTCAAAGCCAACCCGCGGCTCAAAATGGTACGTAACTTGGCAGGCGCTGCAGGCTTTCACGCATGATCTTTTGAATACGAGCATCTGCGGCCGCAACATCCTCGTTCGGGCCGATTGGTGTTGTGAACCGCACGATTGCCCCATCGGTGCGGCCTCGCGTAATGCCGTCCCACATGACACTTAGCTTGGCGGCAAAGTCATTGGTCATCCGTTGGCCGCGCTGATCGAACCAGTAATAGACCAGCTGCATCCGCTGACCCTTCTGGATCAACGCTCGGTTCAACTCGAAGACACCATAGGCCGTGTCTGACATATCGACCTGATAGGGATCGATCGAGAAGATTTCCCAACCCCCGACTGGCAGGCAAACCTCGGGCGAATGGATCCCCTCGCCTTCGGTCTGGTTTAGATAATAGGCCGAGAAGAAGTTGACGCGCTCGCCAGCATCGTTGACATAGTTCGCATAAAAGTAATCGTCCGCTCCAAGAACGCGTTCGACCGAAGGTTCAAGCGAGGACGACCGGCCATTCCAGTCTCCCATGGTCATGGGGTAGGCACGGAAGGGGTCGCGATCGATGGGTTCGCCCTCAGGCAGGCCAAACGTCAGGTATGCGGCCGAAACCAAAACTCCAAGCCCGGCAGCGACAGCCAACGCTCCGCTTTCGCGGATCGACAGTAGACGTGCAGACACCCCGCCAAAGCCGTCAAAATCCACATCGATCGCATCGCGCAAAGGCAGAGTATTGCGGTGCATTTGCTGCAGGACCACAGCCATCCCGAACAGGATACCGATACAGGCAAGGAAGATGACCCACCCTTCGAAGAAGTGCAGAAAGCCCTCGGCCTGTTCGATGCCGAAATAGTTCACCAGAATGCCGATGATCCCGATCCTGAACGAGTTCATGAACACGGCAATAGGAGCCGCCGACAGCAACAGGATCGCCTTATGCAAAAGAGGCCCGCGATAAAGGATCGAGAAGAGGTAAGAAAAGCTCAGAATCGGGAACAGATACCGCAGGCCCGAGCAGGCTTCGGCCACCAGGAGCTTATACGGCCCCAGATCGATGATGTTGCCGTCTAGGAACACCGGGATGCCCATCGCGGAAACAAACCACACGCCCACGACCGATGAGACACCCTGGAGAAACACTGTCATCTGCCAATACAGGAATTGTGGCAGCGGTAGCATGAAGATCAGGTGGAAAACAGGCAACTGATGGCGTACGCCTCGACGCCAACCAAAGATCGTAAGAACGACCCCACCGACCCACAGAATAAAGGCATATGTAACGACGTCGGCGATTTTGGCGAGGTTGCCAAACCCCGCAATTAACAGGGCCACCGCAATTACCAGAATACCCGGCCAGCGAACGCGATTTGCAACGTCATCGGCCGGCGCGGCGCGCAATTCCCGCAGAAAAAGATACAGCGAAATCAGGGGTATAATAGGGCCATGACTGTACTCAGGTGTCGACCACGCACTCACCAGGCTTTCAAAGCCAAACCAGAAGATCGGAACCGACCCTGCGCAAAGCGCCAGGAAAAGAAGAAACCCGGGTGCGTTCAAAGACACCCTAGGTCTATTGTCGACCGCTGTACCGTCACTCATTGCCATCGTACTCTCTTACATCCCACCAACGCGCCCGCATCGACTCAGGAGCGTTCGAAACATACATCACTATGTACCCCGGCACCACGCCAACCGCATAACGTTTTTGTCAGGCAAGTGGTGGTGAAAACCGAGCTGCTATCACGACCAGCCCCACAATCATCACACCACAAAACAAACTTACCTTATCCGTTACCGCAAAAACGATCGGGTCATCATGCATCCGTCGGCGATGGGTCAGCATGACAATGCGGCTGACCCAATAGACCAAGACTGCGCAAATTCCCCAAAGGGCGGACGGGAAGGAATAGAGTATCGCAACGCTGTCGGATGTCAGATACAGCCCCGCAACAAGGACCGAAACATATCCCGAAGCCAGTGCCATCATGGTGATCAGGGGCAGATCTTCGGGCAGGTACCCTCGACCTTCAGCCCTATCGTCGCCCCGTGCCACCAAATCTACCAGCTCGGCCTGCCGCTTAACGGCCGCCAACGCCAGAAAGAAGAATATCGAAAATCCAAGGAGCCAGACCGACGGCACAGTCACGGTAGCGGCAGCCCCTGCCACGACGCGCAGCGTATAAAGCCCCGCCAGCATACAAATATCGATGACCGTGATGCGCTTTAGCCCAAGCGAATACGCAAGCGTGCACAGGTAGTAGAACAGCAGGATCCCAAGGAAGAGCGATCCGACAATAGCCCCGAGTATGATCCCGGCCGCCAGCAATCCCGGCGCAAGCCAAAGCCCTGTCGACAGCGGCAAAGCACCACTCGCAAAGGGACGCAGTCGCTTGCGTGGGTGGGCGCGGTCGGCTGAAAGATCTACTAAGTCATTCAAAACATAGACGCTAGAGGCCACAAGCGAAAATGCAGCAAAGGCCAGAAGGGCCGCGAGAAAAGCCGAGCCTGTAAAGTTATGGGCCAGCATCATTGGAATGAAAACCAACAGGTTCTTTAGCCATTGATGCGGGCGCAAAGCTCGAAATGCAGCCTGCATCCAGTGCCCCTCGCCACCCGCCTCTTCAAGGTGGCGCACATTCGGCGCCGTGATGCGTCCCCGCAGCGTTGGCGTTGCGTCGACCGAAATCGCCTCACTGCTTTTCTCCCAAACCGTCAGATCTGCAGAGCTATCTCCAATATAGGCAAATCCACCCTGCCCAAACTTCTCAACCAGAAGGTCTGCCTTGGCCGCGCCTTTCAGGTTGGTTTCTCCGTCAGATGCAAGAACTTCGTCGAATAGACCCAAGTGATTAGCGATCGCTTCCGCAAAGCGCCGGTCGCTTGCCGTGGCCAAAACCACGTGGGCTCCGCGGGTCTTAGCTGCGCGCAATTCCTCCAAAACCGTCTCTTTGTAGGGCAGAAGTGCGACATCAATCTCGACACCTGTTGCCAGGCGCTCTTTCAAAGCCGCGCGTCCACCCGACAAGAATGCCCCCAAAGCCGAGATCACAAGACTGCGGTCCTTCCCGAGCGCCGCCCAGAAACTCTCATGCAGCATATCGCTGGAAATCAGAGTACCGTCGAGATCGACCGCCAGAACCTCACCTGTCGTCTTCATTGTTCCCACCCCCGGCTTTTGTGCCAAGCCCAAGCATCTGTCAGAATAGTTTCTAAATCAGAGGATTTCGGTGCCCAACCCAGATCGTTTGACGCCTTTCTGGATCCAGACACAAGACGCACCGCATCGCCATCACGGCGCGGCCCAACCGCAATCTGAGGCATGTGGCCGACAACGTCACCACTTGCCTCAATAACCTCACGCACAGAAGCCCCTCGTCCAGTTCCCAGATTATAAGCCCCACCGTCGTGCCCCTCGAGCAGATGCTTCAATCCGGCGATATGGGCATCCACAAGGTCGTTCACGTGAATATAGTCTCTAATGCAGGTGCCATCGGGCGTTGGATAGTCGCTTCCGTTGATCGTCATATGACCCATTCCGCCTTCTAGCGCGATTAAAAGGCGAGGGATGATGTGGGTCGGGTTTGCATGACTTTGCCCAATTCCGGCACCCTGCGCAGCACCTGCCACATTGAAATAACGGAAGATGATCGACTTCAGCCCGTGAGCTGTGGCGAAATCCTCCAGCATCATCTCTGTGGCACGTTTTGAGCTGCCGTAGGCATTAATCGGACCAAAGGCGCTGTCTTCGGTAAGATCATCCTCGGTATTCCCATCATAAACGGCGCAAGTAGATGAGAAAACCATGTCGAGACAGCCGGCGGCCACTGCAGCCTCCGCCAATGTCAGGGACCCTATGAAGTTGTTACGCCAGTATTTGCCAGGCTCAGTGACGCTCTCGCCGACCTCTATCGCGGCGGCAAAATGCATCACGGCAACGGGCGCGTACTTGGCAAATACCTGATCGATGCCCGCACGATCCGCGAGATCCCCTTCTTCCAATGGCCCCCATTTCACCGCTGAAGCGCGCCCATTTGAAAGATTATCATAAGCCACAGGCACAAAACCGGCCTCGGCTAACGCCTTGCAGGCGTGGCTGCCGATGTATCCGGCACCTCCGGTGACGAGAACGTGCATTCTGCTCTTATGCCTCTGGTGTCGCTCTTTCTGGCGTCAGATGTGTTTTAGCGGCAGTTTGCGGCAGCACAAAGGCAAGAACAGCGACATCCGACGATTTTAAGAGTGTGTTACACCGCCGAACGGTGGCACCGACGTAATACCGACGTAGTACCGACGCGATACATATGTGCAGAAATCGAAGAGTTTAGCCTAATCCCGGGCATAAACATCGTCATAGCGCACAATGTCGTCTTCGCCGAGATAAGCCCCCGTCTGCACCTCGATCAGCACGGCATTTGTGGTGCTTTCATTCTCCAGCCGGTGCTTTGCCTCGACTGGAACGTAAAGGCTCTGATTTTCGCCCAAACGCCGCTTTTCCCCTGAAATAGTGACGTATACGGTGCCTTCGACAACCACCCAATGCTCCGCGCGACGGCGGTGCGATTGTAGACTCAAACGCCCGCCAGGCTTTACCAGAATGCGCTTCACCCGGAAGCGATCTCCCAACGCCAATGTCTCAAACCACCCCCAGGGCCGGTGCTCTTTCGGAAATTCAGTGGCCTGCGCAACCCCATCGCCCTTCATCACTTCGACCAAACGCGCGACATCCTGTGCCCGGTCGCGCGGCGCAACCAGCACCGCATCCGACATGGCGACAGCCACCATGTCTTCCAGCCCAATCGCAGCGAGCTTAACCCCTCCACTCGTAGCTAAGTAACTGTTTTCACAGTCTATGGCTGTTACGCCGCGATCTGGATCTGTTTGTGCACGGGCGACAGCATCCCAGCTTCCAAGGTCTGACCAACCGCCGCTCCAGGGCTGCACTTTCAGAGACGTGATGTGTTCCATCACAGCGTAGTCAATCGAAAGCGGCTCAACAGCTTCCCAAGGGTCGGTCGCCAACCGATAAAATCCAAGATCTGCCCTGCCCTGTGCGTATGCAGCCTCCGCCGCGGAGAGCATCTCCGGTGCCGCATTGACGTACGCATCATGCAAAACTGCCCTCTGAGCCAGAAACATGCCCGCATTCCAGAGAAAGCGGCCTGATGACAGCATCTTAGCCGCAACCGCTGCCTCGGGCTTTTCAACAAGTCTCGCCAGCGGCTGCGGAACGGTCGCGGCGGTGTTGGTTTCCTCGCACAGTTCCAGCCAACCAAATCCGGTCTCGGCATGGGTTGGCGCAATTCCAAAAGTCACGATGTGATCACAAGCTGCGGCACTGGCACGCTCGACGCAGTCGCGAAACCCTGCTACGTCCCTAATTTCATGGTCAGACGGCGCAATCAGTATGACGCCGTAGGGATCATGCTCTGTCATCCACGCCACCGCCGCCGCCACTGCGGGCCCAGTGTTTTTTGGATTCGGCTCGATCAACACGCCGGCCGCTTTAACGCCAATGTCCTCAAGCTGCTCCAGAACGACAAAGCGGAACGGCTCGGCTGTGATTACTAAAGGGGGTAGAAAATTCTTTCCCGTCAGACGTCGAGCCGTCGCCTGAAACAGGGTCTCGCTACCAGTAAGAGACACGAATTGCTTAGGGTAACTTGCCCGGCTTACCGGCCAAAGCCGAGTTCCGGTACCACCCGCCAGTATCACCGGCCGGATCATGTGGGGGTCACTCTTCACGGGGTCAGTCATGCAACGCCTGCCTTTCCCCTCTCACCCCTGCCATCTTCGTGACATTGAAGGCGCGGTTTATCAAGCCTTTCAATACTGCAGCCCTTTGGCGTTGCCCCGTGCGACCGCAAACCGATATGAACCATGGGTGACGAGTAGAAAGGGCGCGCGTGCCGGGTAAATCTCAGAGAATTCTTGTTATCGCCTCTGGCGGAGGACATTGGGTGCAATTGCTACGACTGCGCCCGGCCTTCGATGGGTTTGATGTTGTCTACGTGTCGCGCGATCCGTCCTCAAAGGCGGATGTGCCGGGAGCACGTTTTCTCACCATTGGTGAGGCATCCCGTAGTCAGAAGCTCGCATTCTTTCGGGTCGCGCTGCAGGCGCTTTGGATTCTCATCCGCGTGCGCCCCTCGGTTATCATCACCACTGGCGCCGCCCCAGGTCTGGTCACTCTGGCCCTTGGAAAGTCTCTATTTCGAGCCAAAACGGTCTGGATCGACAGTATCGCGAATGTTGAAAAACTCTCTGGTTCGGGCGTTCTGGCAGCTCGGTTTGCCGACGTCCGTCTGACACAATGGCCCGACCTTGCCGTAGACGGGGTCGAACATTGGGGAGCGGTTCTATGATCTTTGTGACCGTCGGATCCGTGTTCCCCTTTGATCGTTTGATCCGAACCATGGATGTCTGGGCTGAGAAAACCGGACGCGGTGGTGACTGTCTCGCGCAGATCGGCAAGGGCAACTACGAACCGTCTCATATGGAGTGGCATCGGACGCTGCCCCACGACCGGTTCTCCGCCTCTATGCAGCAAGCCTCCGTCGTTGTGGCTCATGCTGGTATGGGCTCGGTCATCACGGCCATGAGCTATGCCTGTCCCATAGTCCTTCTGCCAAGACGGTTCGACAGCGGTGAGCACACCACCGATCACCAAATGGCGACTGCTAACTGGCTGGAAGACAAACCGGGCGTTTTTATTGCCTGGAGCGAAACCGATCTGCCGGACATGATCGCCACAGCCGAAGCCTGGACAGGAGACGGTCAGACGCTTCAGCCCTATGCCCCTTCTGCCTTTACCGATCGCATCGCTGCCGAATTGAAACAGTGGATCAAAACATGACGGATGCGCCTGCCGTACCGCCGTTTCTGGCGCGCATTCGGAAAGGCTCGTTGTGCGCTGGCTGCGGCGGCTGTGCCGCAATCAGCCCAGGGCTTGAGATGCGGCAGTCCTCGCTAGGCTACATGCGCCCTGAAGTAATCGGCCCGGTCAGTAATGAAGACAACATAAAGATCACAAATGTTTGCCCAGGCCTCGGCCAAACGATTAACCCGGGCGGGCGCCTCGATGACGTGGTCTTCGGACCTTATGTCGAGATCCGAGATGGCTGGGCCACGGATCCCGAGCTGCGCTGTTCAGCGTCATCAGGCGGCGCGCTTTCGGCCGGGCTGGTGCATCT
>CAZMRS010000073.1:0-8561 GCA_964568435.1 uncultured Boseongicola sp.
GCGCCGGACGCGCCCCTTAAGCCTTTGTCACAGCAGCCGAAATCCGCATTCGGCGCTGCGTGGAGGATTGGAACGTCCGCGGTAAAGAACGCCACGAATGCTGTCCCTTTTGCCCGGCGACGTTTCGTAGATGGCGCACACCCATTCGAGCGGCTCAAGAGAGTCGACGAGCCAACGACCTATATCGACGAAGCCAATATCCCACGCGTTCCGAAACGCGCTGACATGTTCGCTCGGGCGCAGTTTGGCGACATGGGCAAAAAGGTTCAGGAAGCTGCAACAGGTGGGCGGTACGTCGTGAAATCCGCGCCGTCCATGGCCCAACGAAAAGCATTGGGAGCATTCGTGCTTCTGCAGGACGGTGAACCTGAGGCAAGTCGTTTAGAGGTAAGCCCGGAGGAGGCTTCGGAGCTTATCAAGGCGACGTGTTATTGGCTGGGCGTTGACGCGGTCGGTCTTTCCCGCTGTCCGGAATGGGCTTGGTACAGCCACGATGCCCGCGGCGAAGTCCTTGATCCTCCACACGACCAATCGATCAACATGGTGATCGACCAGGGTTACGAGACCATGGAAGGATCATCAGGCGATGATTGGATCGCTGTTGCACAATCCATGCGCGCATATCTGCGGTTTTCCCTTTTGGGCGGTGTGATTGCTAAGCAGATCCGCAACATGGGCTACAGCGCCAAGGCCCATACGGTCATGGATGGTGAAGTGTTGCAGCCGCCCCTACTGCTCTTGTCGGGCCTTGGCGAAGTCAGCCGCATCGGTGAAGTTATCCTCAACCCTTTCCTGGGGCCGCGCTTGAAATCGGGAACGGTCACTACCGACCTTCCACTCACTCACGACAAGCCCATTGATTTTGGCCTGCAGAGGTTTTGCGAAACCTGCAACAAGTGCGCGCGTGAATGTCCATCTGGGGCGATCACAGCCGGTCCAAAGACGATGTTCAACGGTTACGAGATTTGGAAATCCGACAGTCAGAAATGCACGACATATCGCATGACCAACATGGGCGGAGCCATGTGCGGGCGGTGCATGAAGACCTGTCCGTGGAATCTCGAGGGCATCTTCAAGGAAAAGCCGTTCCGTTGGGCGGCTATGAACGTTCCCAGTCTGGCCCCGGCCTTGGCAAAACTGGACGATATTGTCGGCAACGGTTCATTGAACCCTGCCAAAAAATGGTGGTGGGACCTCGAGTTAGAGGATGACGGGGGATACCGCCCGACAAAGAATGAGGTGAACAAACGCGAGCTGCAAAAGGACCTTGATCTAAAGTTCGAAGACCAGACGATGGCGGTTTATCCTGCTCCAATGGCTCCTCATCCGCATCCTTACCCGCATCCAATGGACCGCGAGAAGGGGATAGAAGCCTACAAGGCGATGGTGTCCGCGGATGAGCACAAGGCACGTGTGGCGACCGGTGATGAAAGCGTCCTTCATCGTTACAGCAACGACGCTGAAAGTCCGGTGATAGCTGCGGTCGTGACACTGGCCGAAGAAACGGCGAGCGGCGTTATGAAGTATGAATTCCAAACTGTGACGGGCGAAGACTTGCCTGAATGGAATGCCGGAGCGCATTTGGACATCGTCGTGGCGCCCGAATTCCTGCGGCAATACTCAATGTCCGGGGATCCGGCAGATCGCTCCAAGTATCAAATCGCAGTCCTTCGCGAGGACCAGGGGCGCGGCGGGTCGAAGCTGATGCACCGCATCTTTTCGGAAGGCCGTCGTGTGTTTTTCTCTCCACCGATCAACCACTTCCCGCTAGATCACAGCGCGACGAAAACATACCTGATGGGCGGCGGCATTGGGATCACACCAATGATTGCGATGGCCCATGAGCTCTTTGCCCGACAGGCTGATTTTGAGCTTCACTATTCCGGGCGTACCCGTGAAACGATGGGTCTTCTCGATGACATCGCTGGCTTCCCTTGGGCCAACAAAGTGACTCTCCATGTCTCGAGTGAAGGGAGTCGCGCGGACTTGGCGGACATTCTTTCGCACCACAAACCCGGCGCAAACGTCTACACCTGCGGGGCAGAGGCCTTTATGAGCAGCGTCATGGACGCGGCGGAGCGCGCAGGATTCCCTGAAGAGGCGCGGCACCTCGAGTACTTCTCCGTCCCCGAAACCCCCGACTACGTAAATCACGATTTCACGGTCAAAATAGCCTCAACCGGACATGAGTATGACGTTCCAGCGAACCAATCGGCGGCAGAGGTGCTGATCGAAAATGGATATCCGATCGATCTTAAATGCAGTGACGGCCTTTGCGGCGTTTGCAAATGCGGAGTGCTGTCAGGCGAGGTCGAGCATCGTGATTTTGTGCTGTCCAAGGCGCAAAGAGAAGACAGTATGATCTTGTGCCAATCGCGTGCGGCGGAGCCCGGCGGTGTGATTGAGTTAGACCTGTAAGGTTTTCAGCGAACGTGGTTTGACGGCCTAAGAAACCGACCTTAGCCCCAAGATCTGCCGGGCCTGTTGCCAAGTCGCGACCGGACGCTCGTGTTCGTCGCAGATGTCGACGGTTCGCTTTACCAATGCAGCATTTGACGGGGCCAACGTGTCTCGATCCAGACGAACATTGTCCTCCAATCCCGTGCGCGCGTGTCCGCCAGCCTTCACGGACCACTCGTTCAAAACACTTTGATTTGCGCCTATTCCGGCTGCGCACCAAGGGGCGTCGTCTCCAAACAGGCGCCGAACGGTAGCGATGTAAAATTGAAAAACGTCGAAATCGACGGGCATTGCGTTCTTCACGCCCATAACAAATTGAACGTAAGGAATAGGTGCGAGTTGACCTGCATCGGCCATCTTCTTGGCTTGAAAGATATGGCTCAGATCGAAGGCTTCGATCTCGGGTTTCACATCGTAGGCGAGCATCTCGGACGCCAGCCAATCCACCAGTTCTGGTGGGTTTTCGTACACGCGCGTCGGAAAGTTGTTCGAGCCTACGGACAAAGACGCCATGTCGGGTCGGAGGGGCAACATGCCACCCCGTTCTTTTCCGGCACCAGACCGTCCCCCAGTCGAAAGTTGCACGATCATGCCAGGGCAGTGCTTTTCGATGCCATCCTTCAGGGCGGCGAACTTCTCAGGATCGGACGTCGGGGACCCGTCGGCATTTCGAACGTGACAGTGCGCGATGCTTGCTCCGGTTTCGAAGGCCTCATGTGTGCTTTCGATTTGTTCGGCAACTGAAATCGGCACTGCCGGATTGTCAGACTTTTGAGCGACAGAACCGGTGATTGCCACGCAGATGATGCAAGGGGTCGTCATGTTTTAGGAACCTATGTCCAAAGCAGATACATCCTTTTAAACGACTTCGCCGTCAGTTTTCCAACCGCATAGCAGGATGCGGCTATTGCGTCGCTTCAACCACAGACACGTCAACATCCAGTGTCTCCGCGCCTGCGCCTTGGGCGACGCCTCGGATCGGCGCCGCGTCAACAGCGTCATAGCCCGAGCCCAACCGGATGTACCGTTCATCCGGACACACGCCGTTCGAGGCATCAAATCCGACCCAGCCAAGATCGGCCACGTGAATCTCGGCCCAGGCATGGCTCGCTTCCGCAATGTCGCCTTCGGCATGAAGATACCCCGTTACGTAGCGAGCAGGCATGTCCTGACTAAGCGCGGCTGCAATCAAGGCGTGGGCGTGATCCTGACAGACCCCGCGACCTTTCTCGAGCGCTTCGGCCGCAGTCGTCTTGCTGTCCGTTTCCCCTGAAACATACTCGATTGCGTTTCCAATTGCATTGGCCAGCGCATGCGCAGCAGCCAACGAGCTTTCAGCATCCTGCACGGCAGACGAGGCGAGTTCACGCATGGCTCCGTCTGCCTTGGTGAATGCGCCAGTGCGCAAATAGGCCATGGGGGGAATTTTCTCGCGATGGCCGCGCAAGACTCCGGACAAGTCGGTTGTCTCGACCACACCTTGCACAGTTATGTCCACTCGGTCGACATCCCCAAGGAGTGTTGCAGTCTCAATGTAGTCACCTGCTCCATCACGAAACTGCGTCCCGCGGTGTGCGCCTGCGACATCGACAGACCAGTTTAGCACCGTTTGGCCCTCGAACAGAGACGGCCAAAGCCTGAGAGACTGGGCCACGCCGCGCATAACGGGGTCAAAGTGGTACGTGGTGCGATGATTGACTTCCAACCGCATTATCGCGCCTCCCCGCTCAGATAGACGTCTCCGATAACACCGGCCAAGGCGGCGAGCTCTGCGATGGAGCGTGTCAAAAACTCGTGCAAGCCTTCGTCAAAAACATCATCGACCGAAATCTCCGACAAATTAGCCACCAAAGCCCGCGCCCTGGTTTGCGCCGCCGTCGTCTGCTGGTACCCGCGCGCAAGGCGGTCCAGATGCCAGCATGTTTCTTCAGCGCATGTCAAAAGTGACCGAGGCGATGTCCGGTTCAGAATAAGGAAGTCCGCGATCTTTGCGGCAGTGACTTCCCCGCCGTAGGCCCAACTGAAGGCCCGGTGCGCAGAAAGTGCGCGAAGGATCGTGCGCCATTGATAGTTATCAAGTCCCGAGCCCACGAAATCGACCTGCGGCAACAGAACGAAGTACTTCACATCAAGCAATCGGGCGGTGCTGTCGGCACGCTCCAAATATGTCCCAATGTTAAGGAAGTCGTAACCGTCGATGCGAAGCTGCGTGTCTTCGATTGTCCCTCGGATCAGAGCACCCGTACGGATGGTCCAATCGATCAGGTCGTTGATGGAAAGCTTTGAACGTTCGGTACGCTTCAACTCTCGCATTTCCTGATGCGCCGTATTCAAAGCGTCCCAGGTTTGGCTCGTGAGAGACGTGCGCACGATACGTCCGTTTTCGCGCGCGCGCTCGATACAGGACGCGACCGAAGACGGGTTGTCACTGTCAAAGAACAGATAGCTTTCGACGTTTCGTTCTCGGACGTCGTCGTTGTATTTGGCAGCGAATCCATCGCTTGTCCCGCTTGCGCGCAAAACGGACTCCCATTCGTTGCGGAAGCCTCCAGACGTGTTTGGTATCAATGCGTTACGTGACCCGACCTCCAGCAAACGCGCAATGGTTTCTGCGCGTTCGACGTAGCGACCGATCCAGAACAGGTTCTCAGCATGGCGTGCAAGTAGGGTCATTCTGCCAGTACCCACGTGTCTTTGACGCCGCCGCCTTGGCTTGAGTTCACCACCAGCGATCCTTCGGTCAGCGCCACTCGAGTCAAACCACCCGGCACGAGCTCGATGTTCTCGCCGACAAGGCAATAGGGGCGAAGATCAACGTGTCGGGGGGCGAAGCCCTCTTCCACGAACGTCGGACACGTCGACAGCGCGAGCGTCGGTTGAGCGATGTAGTTTCCAGGGTCGTCTTCGATCTTTAGCCTGAACGCTTCGATCTGCTCTTTGGTTGAACGGGGGCCCACCAACATGCCGTACCCGCCCGAGCCGTGGACTTCTTTCACGACCAGATCGCCCAGGTTGTCCAAGACGTACTTGAGGTCATCTGGTTTCGAACATTGCCATGTCGGCACATTGTTCAGAATAGGCTCTTCGCCAAGATAGAACCGCACCATATCGGGTACGAACGTATAGATCGCTTTGTCGTCCGCCACACCGGCGCCCGGTGCGCTGGCGATGGTGACGCCGCCGGAGCGATACACGTTCATGAGACCCGGCACGCCCAACATAGAGTCTGGTCTGAAACACAAAGGGTCAATGAAGGCATCGTCGATACGCCGATAAATCACATCGACCTTCTTTGGACCCTCAGTCGTCCGCATCCAGCAAAAGTCACCGTCGACAAACAAATCCTGCCCCTCGACCAGCGACACACCCATCATATCCGCCAGAAAGCTGTGCTCGTAGTACGCAGAATTAAAATGCCCGGGCGTCAGGATTGCGACCGTTGGCTCACCCTCGCATTTCTGTGGCGCGACACTGGCAAGAGTACGCCTGAGTTGCGTTGGGTAGCTCTCAACCGGAGCAATGCGATTTTCGCGAAACAGCTGCGGGAACATCCGCATCATAATTTCGCGGTTTTCAAGCATGTATGATACGCCGGACGGGGTGCGGCAGTTGTCTTCCAAGACGAAGAACTCGTCCGGCCCAGTGCGCACCAGGTCAATACCAACGATGTGGCTGTAAACACCCCTGGGTGGTTTGAAGCCAACCACGGCCTTCTCATAGGCCTCGTTTTGATAAACCAGCCGCGCAGGAACAACGCCTGCCTTCACAATCTCGCCGCGGCCGTAGACGTCCATCAAAAACGCGTTGAGTGCGCGGGCACGCTGCTTGATGCCGCGCTCCAGCTTGCGCCATTCACCAGCCGAGAAGACACGTGGGAACATATCAAACGGGATCAACCGGTCGGGATCGCCACCTTCGCCATAGACCGCAAACGTAATCCCAATCCGCCTGAACAACGCCTCGGCCTCTGACTGCTTTGTACTGCGCAGCTCGGCCGGCATATTGTCTGCCCAGGCATCCAACCCTTCATAGGGAATCCGGGTTTCTCCCTTGGGGCCCATCTCGTTGAAGTAGTTTACTTTTTCAGTCATGTCCCCTCGCACTCTTACCTCTTTATGTCCTTTGGACACAAAGAGATAAAGTCCCGTCGACGCGGGATGCTCTCCCATTTGAATATTTTCCGTGATCTTGGCTGTGCTGACAACGCGGATGCTTTATGTTTCGTCTCATGGCGCGCGAACCGGTTCTGACTTTCACAAAATCCGGCGTTTACTGTCCCGCTGGTGATTTTTTCATCGATCCGTGGAAGCGGGTAGATCGCGCCGTGATCACGCACGGCCATGCGGATCACGCCCGCGATGGGATGGGCTCCTATCTGGCAACGGACGCAGCCGCACCCGTGATGCGCCATCGTCTCGGGGACATTCGGCTCGATACCTTGCAGTATGGCGAGCGCATTCAGATCGGTGATGCCGCTGTCAGTTTCCACCCGGCCGGACATGTTCCCGGCTCGGCGCAGGTACGTGTCGAAGTTGCAGGTGAAGTTTGGGTTGTCTCGGGTGACTACAAAGTGGTCTCCGATGGCGTCAGTGAACCTTTTGAAGCCGTAAAATGCGATACTTTCATAAGTGAGTGCACATTCGGACTGCCCGTCTTCAAATGGGACGATCCAAAGTCGGTCGCCGATGATCTGAACGCATGGTGGGCATCAAATTCTGCGCAAGGCCGCTTTTCGATTTGCGGTGCTTATGCACTTGGAAAGGCACAGCGCATCCTCGCCAGCCTCGACAGCTCGATAGGACCGATCCTGACCCACGGGGCCATCGAGAACACCAATGAGGTACTGCGCACTCAAGGCATTGCTCTTCCAAGCACCGTTCGCGTGACCCCTGACCTGAAGCCCGCCGACCATCCGGGGGCCTTTGTTCTCGCAGTGCCATCTGCGCTGGGCAGCACCTGGGCCGGTCGCTTTCGCCCGGCGTCGACTGCCTTTGCTTCTGGTTGGATGGCGCTGAGAGGGGTCCGAAGGCGACGTGCGGCCGACCGCGGGTTCGTTATGTCGGACCATGCCGATTGGGACGGGTTGAACAGCGCAATTAAGGCAACTGGTGCAGAGCGTGTCTTCGTCACGCACGGCTACACGTCCGTTTTCCAACGCTGGCTATCTGAGCAAGGCTTGGACGCGGGTATTGTCGAGACGGAATATGGTGCAGAGAACGTCGATCAGTAGTGCGTGTCGCATTTCTAACGGTTTTCCTTGTCGGCGCGCTTCTGTATGGTTCGCGCAATCGTAGAAATGAGAAAGTCCATGAGTATTCCCAAACCGGTCGTCCTTTGCATTCTTGATGGCTGGGGCCTGCGCGAGGAACGCGAGGCCAACGCGCCGGTGCTTGCAGACACACCGAACATCGACCGGATCATGGCGACCTGCCCAAGCGCGACCCTTATCACGCACGGACCGGACGTTGGTTTGCCAACTGGCCAGATGGGCAACTCCGAAGTAGGTCACACGAATATCGGCGCAGGCCGTGTTGTTGCGATGGACTTGGGGCAAATCGATCTTTCCATCGAGGATGGGTCTTTCTTCGAAAACGCGGCGATCGATGCCTTCGCTCAGAAACTTAAGGCGTCCGGTGGTACAGCCCACCTCATGGGCGTTGTCTCCGACGGAGGGGTGCATGGCCACCTCACTCACGTGATCGCAGCAGCTAAGGCCATATCGGATCGCGGCGTCCCTGTGGCGATCCACGCGATTACCGACGGTCGCGACGTGCCACCGCAATCAGCGGTCGGGTTTATGACGTCTCTCGGCGAAAATCTCGCCCCCAACGCCTTCATCGCGACGGTTTGCGGCCGATATTACGCGATGGACCGAGACAACCGCTGGGAACGTGTCAGCAAAGCTTACAACGCCATGGTGAATGGGCAAGGTGAATCAGCCAATGACCCCATTCAAGCTATCGAGACCTCATACGCCGCTGATGCAGTTGACGAATTCATCCTGCCAACCGTTATCGCCGGATACGACGGCGTGCGCGATGGAGACGGCTTCTGGTGCCTCAATTTCCGCGCCGACCGCGCGCGCGAGATTATGTACGCCA
>CAZMRS010000074.1:0-8430 GCA_964568435.1 uncultured Boseongicola sp.
CTTGCTCCTGCGCCTCATTTTCACGTCGCGTGACAAGCTGGCGCTCATCATTCTCGCGATGTCACCCGCGTTCTTCATGACTTTCTGGAGTGCTGATCCCTTGGGGGCTGCGCGGAAAGAGATGTTCACTTTCGTAGGTCTGCTGGTGTTCGCACTGGGCATGCGTCGCGGCGGCATCAAGTTGAGCGTACTTGGCTGCGCGATCTTCGTGCTGTCGGTAATCATACATGAGGCCATGATTGTTTTTACCCCCGTATTATGGGGTATTTGGTTTCTCAGCCGATCTAGTGGTGAAAGCGAAAGGCTACTCACGGTTATCCTTGCGATCACCAGTGCTTTGTCCGTCTTTGCTTTTATGGCTGCGCTGGGCAAAGGCCAAGTCGATGATTTCATGTCGGTATGCGAACCGCTTTTGGAACGTGGCGTGAAAGAACACATGTGTCATGGTTCGATCCGATGGCTTGAGTTCGACCTTTCATATGTCATGGATTTCGTCGCTTCGCGGACAACGGCCTTCAAAGTTTTTCTTCTGGTTTTGACTTACATCCTTTGCCTGCTCCCCGGATTCTATGTGGTGTATCTGTCTGATCGACGTTGGTTGAGTGTCGCACTGACAATTGGACCGTTCTTCTTTATCCTACCTCTCTTCTTTATTGCCGTGGATCATGGCCGTTGGATCAGCTTTCACATCTTTTCTTCGCTTTTGCTCTACGGCGTCGCGCTGGCTCATGCTCGAATAAGGATTGTGCGCGATCACAACGCGCTTGTCCTTGTAACACTCATTGGCCTGTCGTTGCTGTTTGCCCCCACTCATATTCGGGACGTCTACTGGGGCGGCGTTATTATGCGCGCTGTTGAAGAATTCGCGCCGCATTGGGTGTCTTGAATCACCGTGCGGCCATAAACTTTCAATCAAACAAAAATCCTCGAAGGCGAGGTCGCTTTTGGAATTTTTTTATTGCAAGAGAGGTTCTTCCAAGCGGCTGATCTGTTCGAGCACCGCGTTGAAAGTATTATCCATTTCAAGCGCAAAGAATGTTTCGGCGGTACGTTGGCAGGGTTGGAACGGATCCTAAACCATCCGAGTATTACTGAGGTTGAAGAACTCTTTGTTCCCTTGGTTGGCTGCCCCTGGTTCTTGAGTGGCTCCGGGCACGAAAGTGCACCGACTGCCCGTTTCTTCAAACGCCTGCATGAGGTTCTTTTGTGCCTTCAGCCGCAGGCCCATAATTTCCTTCGAATAGGCAGGGGTCATGGCAAAATAGAAGCATGGCATGTCTTCCGGGCTCTGGCTTATGGCCCTCAGAACAGCTTTCGCGTGGAGTATTTATCGCGGAACATAGCTTCGAACGTTGACTTGTTTGGCTCACAGAACTGGTATTCCTTGCCTTGGCCGATCTGGACAAACTTGTTTTCAGTCTGGTTCAGGTCCCCGTAGATACCCGCGGCGACCTTCCATTTTGGATCAACCTCACAAACCGAATCTTTGGCTTTTCCAGAACGCAGTAACGCTTTGGGTTCATATCGCATTGGCCACCCAGATCTTCGAAGGAATTCAAACACGGGTCGCCAGCATTGAACGATACTTGACTGCCACCCAGCACAAGTCTGTTTGTTCGCGTTTCCGATGCGGCGCTCGAACCTGCCAGAGCAGCTACGGCTAGCCAAAGGAAAACAAACAAGCTGTTCGATTGGGACAGATACGTTCGGACGGGTGCTTCACCTTGATTGGGTGTATTGGATAGCGGAACCCGTCATAACAGCCCAATCAAATCGCTGAAAACTCAACCACCAAAAGCGCTGGGGTATTCGCCCAGTCTTTGGAACTCGGCCGAAATCCAGCGGTGCCTACCTTTCTGGCGTCACACTTTGTACGGGTCATCATGCGCGGGCAGCACCGTTCCGGTGCACTGCCCGAAGCCGACCTGATAACCTTCGCCTCGCGCGGTGCCTTGCAGCGTCAGCGTGTCGCCGTCCTCGATGTAGCTACGTTTTCCAGAGGTCGTCTCGAACGGTTCCTTGCCGCCCCAGCTGAGTTCCAAAAGAGAGCCGCGGTTTCCACGCTCAGGCCCGGAAATCGTGCCGGAGCCAAGCAGGTCTCCCACACGCATCGGGCAGCCGGAGGTCGTGTGGTGCGCCAGTTGTTGCGCCGCTGAATAGTACATCTCGTTGTAGTTTGTGCGCGCGATCGTATCGCCATTAAGCGCGACCGAGAGAGAGATATCATAGAGCATAGGCCCGGTGTCTTGCAGATGCGGTAGCAGGTCCTTTTCGCGCGCAGGCGTGCTGCAGCGGAAAGGTTCGAGCGCCGCTTTCGTCACGATCCACGGGCTGATCGAGGTCGCGGTGGCTTTGGCCTGAAAGGGCCCAAGCGGTTGGTATTCCCAGGCTTGGATATCGCGTGCTGACCAGTCGTTCAGAAGCACGTAGCCGAAGATGTTGTCGTCTGCCTGAGTGACAGTGATAGGCCCGTTAGAGCCGCGACCGACGATGGCGCCCAATTCAAGCTCTATGTCAAAGCGTTGGGACGGTGCCCAACGTGGTGCGTCGTCATCCGGCCCTTTGAGCTGACCCCATGGACGGCGAATGTCAGTGCCAGAAACAACCACCGAAGACGCGCGCCCGTTGTAGCCGATCGGGATATGCAGCCAGTTCGGCGGCAACGCGTTTTCAGGGCCGCGGAACATGGTGCCGACGTTCATCGCATGATGCTTGCCAGCGTAGAAGTCGGTGTATTCCGTCACCGTAAATGGCATGTGCATCACTGCATCGGCCTGCGCGATCAGCGCATCTGGGCGCATCTCTGCGGTTTCGGACAGAATGTTTGTGAGGGCGCTTCGGAAAGCGCTCCACGCTTCCGTGCCCAACTCCATCAAGCCGTTCCAACCACGTGGATCCGTTAAAACAGCCGCGTTGACCGCGAAGCGTTCGGCCAGTTTGGCCACGTCTAGGATTTGGTCCCCGATGGCGACCCCCAGTCGGGGCGTGCCGCCAGCGGTTGAGAAGACCCCGTATGGCAGGTTGTTCAGGGGAAAGGGCGTTTCAGCACTATTGGCCGAGGCAACCCAAGAACGTTTCAACGTCATGCTGCATCCATTTGGTTTTCAGGCAGTGTCGCCTGATACACAGGCAAGGCAAGGCGGATTTCTTCAATCTCTGACGGGCGGGAGAAGCGGGTCCGGCCAGAACGCACGCGCTGGCGTGATCTGGTCAAGGGAGTCCCGGATTGCGCCAATGCCGCGTCATTATCCAGCACAAGTGTTGGTACACTTTTGATCGGGTTCAAAGCGGGGTAGCCCCCTCTGACCTGTGCGCCCGCGACGGGTTCAATAGTGCCAGATGTGTAGTCCCGCCCTTTCCTCGCGGGCACAAAGCGCGCCCCGCATGACGAGGTAGATCGCCAAAGTGTGTAGAGCGTCAGCACCCTACTTCAGGCCTGACGTGCCGTCGAATTTCTTCTCGAGCGAGGTCCAGCAGTCGATATAGTCGTCCTGTAGAGGAGCTTCTTTGGCGGCAAACTCGGTCAAGTGCTGCGGGAAGCGGGTCTCGAACATGAACGACATGGTGCGGTCGAGTTTATCTGGACCGAGGTTCGCACGCGACGCCTTATCGAAGGCTTCCTGATCGGGGCCGTGCGGCAGCATCATGTTGTGCAAGCTTGTCCCCCCCGGCACGAAGCCCTGCGGCTTCGCATCATACTCACCATAGATATTGCCCATAAGCTCGGACATGACGTTCTTGTGGTACCAAGGTGGGCGGAAGGTATCTTCGGCCACCATCCAGCGCTCGCGGAACAGGACGAAGTCAATGTTGGCGGTCCCCGGCTGTCCTGACGGTGCCGTTAGCACCGTGAAGATCGACGGGTCCGGGTGATCAAAAAGGATCGCACCGACCGGGCAATAGGTCTTCAGATCATATTTGCAGGGTGCGTAGTTTCCGTGCCAGGCCACCACATCCAATGGCGAGTGATCGATCTTTGTCTCATGGAACTGGCCACACCACTTGACTGTGACAGTCGAAGGCGCATCACGGTCTTCAAAGGCCGCAACGGGCGTTTTGAAGTCGCGTGGGTTGGCCATAGCGTTGGCTCCGATCGGTCCACGATCGGGCAGGTCGAATTTCTGGCCGTAGTTTTCGCAGATAAAGCCACGGGCGGGGCCTTCGAGAACTTCGACCCTGTAAACAAGACCACGCGGGATGATCGCAATTTCCTGAGGCTCTACATCCAACACGCCAAGTTCAGTGGCAAAGCGCAGTTTACCCGCCTGAGGCACAACCAAGAGTTCACTGTCCGCAGAGTAGAAGTAGCTGTCCACCATGCTTTCGGTGACGAGATAGATATGGCTGGCCATGCCCACCTGCGTGTTCACGTCACCGGCTGTGGTCATGGTGCGCATACCTGTCAGCCAAGTGAGTGGTTCGTCTGTCTGCGGCACCGGATCCCAGCGGTATTGGCCTAACGAAATGACATCGTCGACTACGTGAGGAGCGGTTCTCCAATACGGGAGGTCGATTTTGTTGAACCGGTGCGTGTGTTTGACTGAGGGTCGGATGCGATAGCACCATGTGCGCTCTGGGCCTGGCTGTGTAAACGCGGTGCCCGAAAGCTGTTCGCCATAAAGGCCGTAATTCACCCGCTGCGGTGAGTTCATGCCTTGAGGCAAGGCGTCCGGCAACGCTTCGGTCTCAAAGTCATTGCCCCAACCGGGCATGTAGCCCTCATGTGTGCCAACTTGCGAAGGCGCGCGCTTTAGGCCGGAAATAGTGACTGTCTGATTCATGGCGCAATCCTTTCTATTGGACTCGAGATATTAGTTGATTTTGTAACTAACAATCCCTAAAGTTACATTTGTGACTAATATTGACAAATACGACCTGACAGATTTTACGCCCTATCTTTTGAACGTTGCTGCGGAAGCGACAAGCATGGCGTTTCAGGACCATTACAAGAGCCGCTACGGTATGCTGCGCACGGAGTGGCGCGTTATGTTTCATCTCGGCCAATATGGCCCCATGCTGGCTCGCGACATCTGCACGCGAGCGCGTGTTCACAAAACGAAGGTGAGCCGGGCGGTCGCGGCGCTTGAGAAAAAGCGCTATTTGCAACGGCAAGAGGACGATGAAGACCGACGGCAAGAACGCCTGACCCTCACCAAGTCGGGTGCTGCGGTTTTTCGCGATCTTCGGCAAGCGGCCTGGTCGTTCGAGCAGGACCTGATGTCAGAATTCAGCGATACTGAGCGCGAGGTGCTCAAGTCCTGCCTCACTCGCATGGCAGGGTTGCCGCTCAGAGCCGGAGAAACTTAGCCCAGATCATACCCTGCAAGAGCTAACTTGATCTCGGGTTTGTCGGGTCGCACCGCGTCTGGCGACTTGCCTTTGCCAAAGAACGTACCCTTCATCAAACATTCGACAGCTGGGCGTTCCCACCCGGCAACACCGCTGACCCTTTGGCTAGCGTGAAAACGCAAAGCAATCTGAAAGCGTTTCAGAGATCTTTTGGCGAATGAGGGGCCTCGCCGCCCCAGTCACTTTCCAACTTACCTACTCAGCTCAATCCAACCTGACACTTTCGCCCGATTGAACTTCACGTGACGAGAAGCCAGCCTGGCCAAGAGAATACCAGGCCACCACAGCGATTATGACGATGGCCGCAAAGCCGGATAGCATTGGTTTCATATTGTTTACTCCCCCGAAGTGGCGACTTCCAAAAAGGCAATTAGATCGGCCCGATCATCCGGGCCGGCAATTACCTGCATCGGCATCTTTGATCCCGGAATATAGTGATCCGGGCCCTGATCAAAAAGCGCATCAATGGTTTCAGCTGTCCAAACGATGTCTGAGCCGTCCAGCGTATCGGAATAGATATAGTCCGGTAGTGTCCCGGCTCGCCTTCCAAAGACACCATGCAACGTCGGTCCGGCCTTGCGGGACGGCCCGGCTTCGAGCGCATGGCAAATCGAGCATTTGCGCATGAATTGCCGCTCACCGTTCGGCATTGTGGCTACCTCGCGGAGAAAGCTACGTTCGCCGCTGATGCCCGGTGTGAACTCGTCCAGGAGGGCAACGGGCCAGGCATAGATCGCGTCGTCCAAACCGCCTGCATAGATCGTCTCTCCATTCGGCGAAAACGCGAGCGCCCAGACCGGCCCCTGTCTCGCCGCGCGGAAGTCTCGTGAAATACGCCATTCGCGCGTGTCGATCATCATTATATAGCCCTGCCCGTCTCCTACGGCGAGTTGCGCGGTTTCGGAGTGGTAGGCCATGGCGAGGATGGGTCGGCGTTCAAGGGTGAGGTCAGCGATCACTTCTCCCGTTTCGCGATCAATGGCGCGTGTTCCGCCGTCAACCGCACCATACGCAATCCAATCGTCTTCGACGATCAACTGATTGATTCCAAATCCATGCGAAATCAGTACGCGCGAAACAGGCTGGTCGCCGGACAGCTCCTTCCATTCGCGAATCGAACCATCTGACGATGAGGAATAGAGCGCCCCATCGCTGGCGAACTTAACATCGGTCACATTCGAGCGATGCCGGTCCAAAACCTTTGTAGTAAAGGCAGGCCGTCCTTGCGTGCCTTCCGAGCGAATGATCTGCTCTGAAGTGGTCACATTGATGGCGCCGTCCCAGCCCGCCGTCGCGACAAACGGTCGATCCGGAGCGATGGCAATCGCTGCCACCTTGCCTTGATGTCGGGTGACTTCCACGGGAGAGTCGAAAAACGGGGCCCAAGCAAGGACGCGAAAATCATCACCTCCTGAAATCAGGACGGGTGCCTCGTTGAAGTTGACTGTTACGACCGCAGCATCGTGGCCCTCCAGCCATGTCGGCGCACCGTCTGTCCAAACTCCAACCGAATTGTCAAAACTCGCAGACGCCACCCGTCCATCAGCTGAGACGGATAGCCCCATAATCGGGCCTCCGTGACCTTTGTAAGTGGTGAACTCCTGTGCCGCCAAAGGCGGCGGCGCCAAGCAGAGTATCACTGCGAGGCAGCGCAAAGGGCTACTCCGCCGGTGTGGCCTGTCCACCACTTTCCGCTTTGCCTTCTTTCGCTTTAAGCTCATCTAGCCAAATTGAGTGGTGTTGATGCGCCCACGCCTCGTCGACCTGCCCAGAGCCCATGGCATCATAGGCACCCTCCATACCGACCGATCCTATGTAAATATGGGCAAGGATGATCGCCATGAGAACAAAGCTGACAATGGCGTGCCACGCCTGAGAAAGTTGCATTTCCTCTTGCGGGGAAAGAACGGTAGGAAACGGCGCCATGCCGAGCCATTCGTTGACGCCGATGCCGTTGAGGGCCGCGAACGTTTTTGCAAACAATGGCAGCTCAAACGGGAATAGAAGCGACAGGCCCGAGACGCTAATCGACCCGCCAAGCAGGATAACTGACCAGAAGATCAGCTTCTGGCCTGCGTTAAACTTTTTGGCAGGAGGGTGTTTGTTTCCAATGATGCCGCCAAACTGCGCGAACCATTTGAGGTCGGTGCGGCTGGGAAGATTGTGAATGACCCAGAACACGAAGACCATCACAAGCGCGATCATAAAAGCCCAAGAAACGTTATTGTGTATGAACTTTGAAGCTTCGAGGAGCGTCGAGTTGATTTCGCGACCGAAGTAGGGCGCAATGAGCTTCCGCCCAAGAAGCACCAATAGCCCAGTAACACCAAGAAGGATGAAGGAACCCGCGAGCGTCCAGTGCGCGAAGCGTTCGATAGCATTGAACCGCTGGACGGTTTTTCCGGTCTTGGGCGCGTCGATACGGATACGACCGCGAAGGAGATAGAACAACGCAAGCAGAGCGATCGTTCCAATGAGAAGGTAGCCACCATAAGTGGTCAAAGGCCCCTCACGGAATTGGTACCAGCGCATTCCGCCATCCTGGACCAGCGTCCTGGCCACGTCGCCGCCCGCCGAAACTGTTATGTTGGCTTCATCAAAGCGCAACGCGCGCCATAGATCCGGATCGGATGCTCCGCCAAGTGTACCAAGTTGCCCGGTAATGTCTGCTGCGGTGTTGCCCTCGCCAAACTCTCGACGAAATGAGGTGTCCACCTCTTCGCCGCGTTGACGCGCCATGATGTCTTCGCGTGTTTGCGCGCCGCCCGTAGAAGGTCTGGCTTCAATCTTGGCTGGCGCCACAGGTGAAACAGGTTCGACGTCTAGCCGCACATTTGGATTGTCCTGCGCCACGCCAGTGGTGGCGACAACAAAGGCGAAAAGGCAGAGAAGAGCTCGCATTTGGTCCTCGATCTGTCTGAAATTCCAACGGGTTGGACGAGCACGTGAGGCCCGTCCAACCGATGTTCAAGAAGGGCTACAGGACGCCCTTCGACGGCACTTAGCCGCCTTTCTGGTCGTAGGCCGTGCCCCAACCCCAGGCGCCCGAGCCGAAACCGCGGGCAACCACGCGTTCACGGT
>CAZMRS010000075.1:0-8260 GCA_964568435.1 uncultured Boseongicola sp.
GACAAGACACGATATCTGTCTTCCGATACCCCGACTTGCCGCGAATTGCTGAACCAGTATTCCCAAGCGGCTGGGAGACTGCGCTCGATCGAAACGTTAGCTTCATTGTTAACCGAATGAACGAAAGAGTTCTCGCAGGGCAATCGATCGAAACGCTTCTCGCCGTGTTGATGTTTGTCTTGATGGGCATCACGTTGGAACGGTCGAAAATCGCCAACGACCTGCTTTTGACGATGGCGAGGGTCTTTGGTCCGTTGCCGGGCGGTTTGGCTGTTTCCATCGTTGTCGTGGGCGCGTTTCTTGCTGCCTCTACGGGCATTGTTGGCGCGACGGTCGTGACAATGGGCTTGTTGGCGTTGCCAACGATGCTGCGCAATAACTACTCGCCCGAACTTGCCACAGGTGTCATTGCGGCAAGCGGTACACTTGGGCAGATCATTCCACCTTCCATTGTGATCGTTCTTCTCGGAACACTTGCCGGCGATCTCTATTCGGCGGCACAGGAAGAACGAGCTCAGCTTGTAGGGTGTTCGGACGCCTTGACCTATCTCGGCGAACCGGCGGTTGTGTCTGTCGGTACGCTTTTCCAGGCAGCGCTGCTTCCCGGCATTATGCTCGCTGTGCTGTATGCGCTCTATGCGTTCGGATTTGCTATCCTCAATCCGTCTAAGGCGCCTGCGGTCGAGATGGGGTCGACAAATAGCGAAGTCATCACGCGCAACGAGGCTGCAACCTGGTTCCTTGGTGTTCCGGCAGTGCTGATCCTCGGCATGGTCGCTCTTTCGTCGGGCGGCTTAATTGGCAATCAAAATGTGACAGTTGGCAGCTTCAGTGAAATTGGCGCATCGCTTCGCACCAATGTCGGTGAAGAATGCCAGGCCGCTATGATTGAGCTCCACGGGCAAGAGGCCTGGGATGCTGCAGTCGCAGAACAGGCCGAGATCGATGAAGCCGGTGGTGTCCAGCAAGCCGAGGCCTTGTCCGAAGAACAGATTGCGGAAATTCAAGCTCAGCGCGTGGCGGACGCCGCGCCGGTAGGAACAGGTATCGCCGTTGGCTTCTTGCTCCTTGCGCTTGTTTTGACGACCGCGCGTGGCATCTCACCATCCGCCGACGGTCGTCCGCTCTGGATCGGCTTGGGTGCGTGTGTTGCCGCGCTGGTGTTCGATGCGCTCTTTGTTTCGCCTCTGTCTTCGCCAGGCGCGACGTTCCTTGTGTTGTTGGTGCCACTTGCGATTGTGCTTTGGGCATGTCGATACGCTGTCGGTCTGTTGGGTCAGAATGAACTGTTGCGGGTTGTATTTCCGCCGCTCGTTTTGATCGTAGCCGTGCTGGGGTCGATTCTGGGTGGTATCACCAATCCGACACCCGCCGCCGCGCTAGGGGCGGGTGGTGCGATTATGCTGGCGGCTTATCGCAAGCTGAAGGATGAAAATCGGTCGGGGAAGGTGGTCATTATGGCGACGTTTGCCGTGATTATCATGATCCTTGTCGGAGTGAATTTTGACCTGCGGGTCAACCAGTCAGGTGTCACAGCCGAGACGTGGATCGCGTTCATCGTGGCTAAAGGCGCCTATCTATTTGCGATGTTTGGCCTGTTCTATGGCTGCTGGACTTTGTTCCGTTCTCAGGTCCTCAGCCCGGTGGTGCGCGAAACAGCCAAAGTTACTTCGATGGTGTTCACCATCCTGATTGGATCGCAACTGTTAAACCTCGTCGTGATCTCATTTGGAGGTGAGCACTACATCCAGCAGTTCCTGCGCAGTTTTGACAACGAGATGCAGGTATTCCTGATCGTGATGCTGGTGCTTTTCATCCTTGGCTTCGTGCTCGACTTCCTGGAGATCATCTACATCGTGATCCCGATCGTTGGGCCCGTCATCTACGGCGGCACGTTCGACCCGAAATGGGTAACGATTATGATTGCGGTGAACCTACAAACGTCGTTCCTGACCCCACCATTTGGGTTTGCGCTCTTCTACCTTCGTGGTGTCGCACCGCCGGAAGTCACGACGCAACACATCTATCGAGGCATTGTCCCGTTTGTGTTGATCCAAGTCCTTGGGCTGGCGCTCCTCTGGTTCTTCCCGTCAGTGGTCACCATCGTTCCGGATTTGATCCCGAACTAAAAAGAAGAAAAGCCGCATCCCCGATGCGGCTTTTTCATTTAAGGGCCGTAACAGTCTAGCGTGTCGTTGGACGTGTTTCAGGCAGGCTTATGCGCGCGACTTGCTCTGCGATTGGGTCAGTCGAAAGCGGATGGGTCTCGCTGGAATAGGCTTCGGGGTCGCCGATGTCCTGCCACTCTCCACGATTGTAAATCTCAAGCGCCGAAAACTTGGCCTTATACCCCATCTTAGACGAGCCTGGGACCCAGTAGCCGAGGTACACATATGGCAATCCTGCATCCCGCGCGATATTGATGTGGTCCATAATGACGTATGTGCCCAGGCTCGAGGCTGCATACTTGGGGTCATAAAAGCTGTAGACCATGCTCAACCCGTCATCGAGGACGTCCGTGAGACACACAGCGGCGAGCTCTTTTTCACCACTTTCGTCCTGGTCGGTATATTCGATGACACGGCTGCGAATAGGGGTTTCTTCGATCATCGCCGCGAACTCGAAGATGTCCATATCCGCCATGCCACCGTCGGCATGCCGACTGTCCAGGTAAGACCGAAATAACGCGTATTGTTCTTCTGTCGCCCAGGGAGACGTTGCCTCCCGACGCAACCTCTCGTTGCGTTTCACAGTACGTCTTTGGCTTTTGGACGGTGTGAAGTCTTCGACCCTGATACGGGCGGAAAGACACGCGGAACATTCTGCGCAGGACGGACGATAAAGCACGTTCTGAGAGCGGCGAAACCCTTGTTTTGAAAGCGTGTCGTTCAGTTTCTCTGCATATTCACCTTGCAGAGCAGTGAACAATTTCCTCTCCATCCGACCCTCAAGATAAGGGCACGGCTGCGGCGCAGTTACATAGAACTGCGGTGCAATTGGGAGGGTGTGGCGCATGCCGTGTCCCTATCAGTTTCGCAGATAGGTTAGCAACTGGAAGGCGACGCGCCAATAGCCAATTGCGGAGCCCTTAGCGGCTCCGCATGTTGAGCAGTGTGGTGCCCAAAACCATATCCGTCAGGCCCTGCTTGCGCTCAGTCAACAACATCATTGCGATGGAGATCAGCTGCAATGGGAATACCGCGACAGACACGTAATACCCCGCCGTGTGAAGGAAGGAAGTGGCACCGTCAAAATCCTCGCCATCGGACTTGCGGAACTCCAACGACATGACCCGCATACCAATGGTTGCCGAGTGTCGCGTCAGACCGACCCATCGGTACAAAAATCCCACGGTGGCATAGAGGAACGGCAGAAAGAAAAGGGCCGTAAACAGTGAAAAGACAGTCAGAATGGCCGTGACTGTGGCGATCAGCGCCACATCGATGAACCACGCGATAAGACGCTTGGAGACTACGTCTTCGTAGAACTCAGGCTGCGAATGCGGGTCGGGGAGGGTCATTTTGACTGTCCTTTAGTCGTATTTGTTAGTTGATTGAAGCGGCCCCAAAAGGGGGGAGGATTGGGGCCGCTTGGAGGGGTCGACTTAAGCGTCGACTGTGTCTCCGTTGTTCTCGGATTTGCGCTTGTCACGCTCTGCCATGAACTGATCGAACTCTGCTTTGTCCTTTGCATCACGCAGGCGGTCGAGGAACTGTTCGAAGTGATCCTGTTCTTCCTGCAGTCGGCGCAGCGTATCCGACTTGTAAGCGTCGAAGGCTGAGTTGCCGCTGGACTTAAAGGCGACATGTGCGTGGCGGGTGCGGCGTGCGCAGTTTCCGTTAAACAAGCGTTTGCTCCAGATCATGTAGGCAAGAAGCGCAAGGCCAATTGGCCAGATAAAGATGAACCCGAGAACCATCGCAGCGATCCAGGCTCCCTTGCCACGATCGTCGAGCCATTGCTCGGATCGTGAAAGCCAAGAGCCGCGGTGTGCCGGGGCTGCGTTAAGAGAGGCGGTGGTCATCTGATGTGCTCCAATGCAAGTGTTTCGTTTAATGTGAATGCTTTTCACATCTCACATATCGGTGAGCACAACCGAGCAATCAAGACTTTATGTGAATGATTTTTACATTATTTTTGATTATTCAATAAAATCAGCGTCTTGAGCGTTAGAAATTTGACGTAGTTTATCTGGATTGATGGGAAAAATATGTTGCGGCGTACCCGCAGCAGCGTACACAAGATCAAAATCAAGAAGGCGTTTGTCGAAGAAAGCGCGAGATGGGTTCACATGCCCAATTGGTGCGACGCCGCCAATGGCAAACCCCGTAGACGCACGGACAAAGTTTGCATCAGCGCGCCCCAACGGCTCACCGGCCAGCTCGGCGGCCCGAGTGCCATCAACACGGTTGCCGCCTGCAGTAATGAATAAAACTGCCTCGCCCGATTTTTCACCTCGAAAGACAATGGACTTCGCGATTTGGTCTACCTCGCAACCCGCCTCCCGCGCTGCTGCTTCGGCAGTTCGGGTCTCATTGGGCATCTGCATGACGTCATCATTCACACCAGCCGCGACCAAAGCCGCCTTCACCCGTTTCAGACTTTTGCTCATAGTTGCTTCCTTTGAACCCCAGCGTTCTTAGGCCGAAAGCGAAGTCAGCGAAACACAAATTGGGGACAGAGCGCGATCAACCGGTTGACCGGGCGCGCACGCGATAGTTTGCTCTGGATATGTCTTTCGAACAGCGCATCACTCGCCTCCCCATCGCTTATGACAAAGATCGCGGGGAGGAGGCGCTCCAAACTCTCGGTCTTGCCGGAGGCGACGTTGCAGAACTCATCTTGGGTGCTGCGGGATCGTCACCGTATCTTGCAGACTTGCTAAGGCGCGAGGGAGAATGGCTGTCAGAGGTGATCTCCCAAGACTCAGACACAGTGAGAGCGGAATTGCTCTCGGACACACGTCCGACGGAAGGGCACAGCCTTAACGAAACGCTCCGGCGCACGAAACGACGCGTCGCCCTTTATGCCGGGCTTGCCGACCTTGGCGGTGTTTGGGGCTTAGAGGAGGTCACGTCGCTTCTAAGTGAATTCGCCGCCGCTGCGACGGATGCCGCGCTAAAAGAGGCAATTCAAAAAGAGATCGAGCGTGGAAAGTTACCCGGACAATCCATCGAAGATGTGACGGACGGTGGCGGCCTTGCGGTACTGGCGATGGGCAAAATGGGGGCGGGCGAGCTCAACTACAGCTCGGACATTGATCTGATCTGTCTCTATGACGAAACGCGTTTTTCACCGGATGATTATTCGGACGCGCGCGCCAGTTTTGTGCGTGCTGTGCGACGTATGACGCAAACGCTGAACGAACGCACCGCTGAAGGCTATGTTTTTCGAACCGATCTGCGCCTGAGACCTGACGCCGCCGTCACACCTGTCGCGATGTCCATGGAAGCGGCGGAGAGCTACTACGAGGCTTTCGGGCGCACCTGGGAACGGGCCGCATTCATCAAAGCTTCTGCATGCGCTGGAGATTTGAAGGCAGGAAAGCGGTTTTTAACAGAGCTTGTGCCCTTTGTCTGGCGGCGACACCTCGACTTTGCAGCAATCCAAGATGCGCACGACATCCGTTTGAAAATTCGCGACCATAAGGGGCTCCACAAGGCCATCTCTCATCTGGGGCACGATGTGAAGCTGGGGCAGGGCGGTATACGAGAAATCGAGTTCTTCACCCAAACCCGGCAACTGATAGCAGGCGGACGTGATCCAGATCTGAGGGTCCGTGGCACTGTTGACGGTCTTAAGGCCCTTGCCTCAAAAGGTTGGGTTAATGCCGATGAAGCAGATCAATTGATCTCCGACTACCGAGCACTGCGAGAGGTAGAACATCGCTTACAAATGATTGCGGATCAGCAAACCCATAAGCTTCCAGGGTCAGAGCCAGAATTTGAGCGACTGGCTTGTCTGGCAGGGGTAGATCCCACGGCGTTTGCAGAACAACTCGTGAGCATGTTTGCCCGTGTCCACCACCTGACGGAAGCGTTCTTCACCCCAGAGGCCGGCGGTTCAGCTTCGCAACCCGTCGCGCGCGGAGATTTGGCTGAACACGAGATTGTTTCACGCTGGCGCGGTTATCCCGCCTTGAGGTCGTCTCGCGCCGTTGAGATTTTCAAACGGATGGAGCCGATCATTCTGGATCGTCTGGGCAAGTCGGCGCGACCTGAAGAAGCATTGGTGCATTTTGATGGATTTTTGAAGGGCCTTCCTTCCGGGGTGCAGCTGTTTTCACTGTTTGAAGCCAATCCACAGTTGCTGGATTTGGTGATCGATATTGTCGATACGGCACCTGCTCTTGGCCAGTATCTGTCGAGAAATTCGAGTGTCTTTGACGCTGTGATTGGAGGGGCATTTTTCCAGGAGTGGCCCGGAAAAGATCATATTTTCAGATTGTTGTCCGACGAATTTTCAGCGCTCGACGATTACGAAAGTTGTCTGGATCGCGCGCGCGTCTGGTCGCGTGAGTGGCATTTCCGCGTAGGGGTGCACCACCTCCGTGGAGTGATCGATGCAACCACAGCCGGTCGTCAGTATTCGGACCTTGCGACAGCGGTGGTAGAGGCGCTTTGGCCAAGGGTAATCGACGAGTTCGGCGTGAAACACGGGCGACCTCCCGGCCGCGGTGCGGCAGTCATTGCGATGGGCTCACTTGGAGCCGAGCGGCTCAACGCGTCGTCAGATCTCGATTTGATCGTCGTCTATGATGCAGCTGGCGAAGAGGCATCAGAAGGACGTCGGCCTTTGGCAACGCGCGCGTATTATGCCCGTCTGACACAGGCTCTCGTCACGGCGCTCTCGGCGCCGACTGCAGAGGGCCGTCTTTACGAAGTGGATATGCGCTTGCGGCCCTCGGGTCGCCAAGGTCCGGTGGCGACCGGGTTTGCCGGGTTTAAAGACTATCAGACAAATGAGGCCTGGACCTGGGAACACCTTGCACTGACCCGCGCGCGAGTGATCGCAGGACCTGACAGCCTCATCGCCGATCTTGAAGCTTTCTTGCAGGACCACTTGGCGAAACCACGTGAGCGGGCTCAAACGCTCACTGACGTGTCCGATATGCGTCGGCGACTGTCTGACGCAAAGCCGGCAAAGGACGCACTAGATGGTAAATCAGGTCCTGGGCGATTGCAGGACATTGAACTTTTCGCTCAAACCGGTGCGCTTTTGTCGGGCGAACCCGAACGCGAAACACGTCAGCAGCTGACTCAGGCTGCGGATATCTTCGCTTTGACCGAAGCTGAACGCGAAACTGTTCTAAGTGCGTTTGATTTGTTTTGGAGCATTCAGGCCGCGTCACGCTTGATCGCGAAAGATGCGTTGGACCCGGACGAAATTGGCGCGGGCGCCGCTGCGTTCCTTGAACGCGAAACAGGCATTGTAGAAGTCAGGGGCCTTGCGAGTGCTGTCGCCGATGCCTCACGAGATGTCGCGGAAATCATTGACAAAAGCCTCGCTGGGCGCACCTTTGAGGGGTAATTTGACGCAAGCGAGACCAAGGCATGCCACGCAGCAATGATCCCAGCGATCCCAGAGGGTTGATCCAGGAGAGTTTTCGCATTGAAGGCATCCAAGCGTCTGAATGCAGGTCGATTTTCCTCGACTGGGCCATTGGTGTCCCGATTGGCGAAGACTCCTGTACGCATATCAGGAAGCTGATTGGAAAGTACGGCGCGGACTTTCCCGATCACCCAATGATCGCGGTGCTAAACGAGGCTTTGAACGCGCCACCGTCGCAAAAAAGACGTGGCGGTGCGGCGGCGCGACGAAAGTCGGACTAGAGCCTTGATGCCTCGGCAGCGAGGTTGCGGATGCGGTCCCAGTCACCGGCCACGATAGCATCTTTAGGGGCCACCCAGGATCCTCCAACGCAAATTGTATTCGATAGCCCAAGGTAATCCGGCGCGTTCTTCAAGCTGACGCCACCAGTCGGGCAGAAACGGACCTGCGGAATTGGGGCTCCAATGGCTTTGAGGGCCGGGACACCACCGGATGCCTCTGCTGGGAAAAACTTCTGAACCGAGAAGCCGCGCTCAAGCAGTCTCAATGCTTCTGTGGCCGTGGCCACACCGGGGAGAAGCGGAAGCTCAGCATCAAGCGCCGCATCGATCAGGCGATCGGTTGTACCGGGAGTGACACCAAAAAGTGCGCCAGCTTCTTTGGCTGCAACTACGTCGTCTGGTGTTAACAGCGTGCCAGCACCGACGAC
>CAZMRS010000076.1:0-8256 GCA_964568435.1 uncultured Boseongicola sp.
AGGCTGCAACCCAAACACCCGCCACGCCCATGAGCACCCAAAGCAGCCAAATCGCAGTCCCGGCCAAAAGACCTGCAAGGATCCATTTTACCACCTGCATCCAACGGCCCGGTTTGGGCAACACTCGGATCATGGCGGGATTAGAGGCAAACAACAGGTAGGGCAGGGACAATCCCAGGCCGAGAGCCGTGAACACCATGATAACATCCATTGGACGACCGGTCAGAGCAAAGGCCACCGCTGTTCCCAGGAAAGGAGCAGAACAGGGCGTTGCCAGCACCGCGCCAAAAGCGCCTGTCGCAAAATCCCCTATGTAACCGTCCCGTCCACTCGATCTGGCCAACCGAGACTGCAATCCAGAGGGCAGGGATATGTCAAATATCCCGCACAGATTTGCAGAAAAGACGGCAAGAACCAGAAACATGATCGTCAGGAAAAGGGGGCTTTGAAATTGCAGGCCCCAACCCACGGTAACGCCGGCAGCCTGTAAGGTCAAAATGCTAGCAGACAGCACCCACATGAATACCAAAATGCCGAATGCCGACATTAAGAAACCATTCCGTACCTCGTATTTTGGCCTGTCTCCATGAGATAGAACCGATGTGAGCTTAATCGACAAAACGGGCAGAACGCACGGCATGACATTGAGAAGCAAACCCCCGATGAAGGCAAAACCGGCAATCACTAGAATCTGACCCAAATCAGGTAAGTTTGCCACTCGTTCGAAAGGCGCATCCGGCACAACATCCGACCATACCGGTTGAGCCGTCACTGCCCGCGGCCCGTCTGTAAGCGTCACCCGCAATGACGGCAGTTCCGCTTCCCGCGCCACAAGGGGCAATCGTGCCCAAAGCTCCTGTCCCGAGCCATTCGTTCGGATATCCGGCTTTCCGAAGGTGAATGCTGGCCCCATTTCCGGAAAAATGTCGGGCTTCACGAACATGCTTGGGCTGCGTGCTGAGATATATAAAGCATCGTCGGCAACGACGGCGCTTTCAATAACAATATCGCTGACGCTAGGGGTCACGGGCACCCGTCGAGCATATTCGGAGATTAAGCCCGCCGAAGCGGTATCAACGCCGACACCGACCGGGATAGTCAAGCTGAGGTTAAAGTCATGCGGTACGCAAACGGTCGAACAGGTCAACAGAGTAACCCGCGCCCGAAGATCGACAGCCTGTCCGACGGTTTCCAGAACCGCCTGAATGGGAAGCACGACACGGTCTTTGTATCCGAAGTTCTCAATCCCAAAAGCCGTGAAGCGCTCAGGTGCAGGCCAGAGCATTTGGGCTGATGCCAAATTCTCCGAACCGTCCCAAGAGACGTCAGGCGGCAAGCCGACCTCCCCGGGCGAGCGCCAATAGGCTTTCCAACCCTCGGCCAATTGAATATCTAGGCCAAGGGAAAGAGTCCCGGAGTTTGGAGCGACCCCGTTTTCTACAGAGATCAGCCGGGCTGAAATCGAAGTGTTTTCGTAAGCATCGGTCGACGCTGCCAAGCTCATGGATGCCCAGATACAAGCCATCATGGGCAAAAATAGTCGCCACGCGGATTGCGGCATTCTTTGGTTCGCTTTCGTCATCGGTGTGCAGTTGCGGAGGGACACTTTTGCGTCACTGAAATGACTATGGATACCGTTTTCGCTTCAGGCAATTTGAGCCAAACGCCAATCTAAAGTCGTTTGTAAGGCTGATACCGACCTCGGATCGCCATAAAAGACACGCCTGACATTTTTGCCAATGTTTTATGCTGAAACACATGCTACGGTCCAACCCTCCTCTCGTTCCAATTCAATGATTTTGCGGAGCATTTTTTCGCTGATCTGCCCCTGAACAACGGTCCGTCCGATCACAAGAGCAGGCGTCCCAACAAAAGCAAAGACACGGGCCAAAGCAGCGCTGTTCTCCAATTCTTGGGCAATCTCAGCGCTTTCCATGTCGCTAACCAATTGGGTTCTATCCACACCAAGATCGTCTGACAGTCGACTTAGATATTCGGGGGTCGCTTGAAAGGGGGTTGTCATCAATCTCTCATGAAACTCGACATATACTCCTTGACGTTTTGCGGCCAATGCGGCCTTGGCCGCTAGGTTAGAACTATCACCAAGCAGCGGAAGCTCATGCCAGGTAATCGCAACCTCTCCGTGCAATTCTTCTGAAATTTCAGCCAGTCGGTTTGTTTGCACCCGACAGTACGGACAGAAGTAATCCGAGAAAGACGCCATCGGGACCCTGGCCCCGTCTCTACTGAGTTCACCGTAGAGGGAGCCACAGATATCGTTGGATACACGTGCAAACGCGGCCTCCTTGCGGGCCGTGACCTCAGCGCTGTCCGGCGTGGCCAATCCGACGAAAGGATCAAATCCGCCCGAAGTCTCGCCCGCGACATACTTTCGGAAGCCGGGGGGATTTTCGAGCAGCTTCAAGTTCAGTTTCTCGGGCAGTAGCGACGGCACAGTTCGCAGAGCTGCGTATCCGGCGAAAATTGCTCCGATTGTGATGAGTGTCGATCGCTTCCCAGAGTTCATGCCACATTTCGATCTTTCATTGGGCAAGGATAGGGTTACCGCTGTGTCCGCGTCTTGGTCAACATTACAAACTGATACATTTCTCGTCGTGAAAACAGGATGTTGAGCAAGTACTATGCGTCAGTATAGATAGCCAACGATCACCACTGAACAGGGAAGCAGTCATGTATCGATCGGGTATCCTCGCAGCGCTGATCGCGACACCTGCCCTGGCCGATCCTGACGGTTACGGCCACATGTCGGGCTGGGGATATGGCATGGGGATGATGTTTGGCCCTATCCTTTGGATCATCGTTTTGGGATTGGTGGTTGCGGGTGTCGTTTGGTTTATTCGTGGCATGGACGGAGGAACGACAAATTCTGGAAAATCTGATGCAATAAGAGAGCTCGATTTGCGTTTCGCCAAGGGGGAAATTGACGCTGAGGACTACGCTGCTCGGAAAAAAATGCTTTCCGGCGAATAGAGCCCGGGAATGAAGATTTGGTGTTGGCTTAGTTCCCTCTGAGACCCTTGAACAAAATCCGTGTGACTTAACGAGGCAAAAGTGACAGGCAAACAACTTGGGATGCTCGCTGCAGGTGGATCGGCCGCCCTCCTGATGGCAGCATTCGCTTTCCAGGCGCTTGGGTATGCACCTTGTGCAATGTGCATCTGGCAAAGATATCCTCATGCGATCTCGATTGCAGCCGGCGTGCTGATTGCCTTCGGGCTTACGCCATTGCCTTTTCTGGCGATCGGCGTTGTTGCCACTGCGACAACATCAGGTATCGGGGTATATCACACGGGTGTCGAGCGCGACTGGTGGCAAGGACCTACATCCTGCACTGGTTCTGGATTAGATCTGTCGAACATGCCCGGGTCAGAACTCCTCCCGTCAGCATTATCGGGCCGCTCAACTCTTGTGATGTGTGACGAGGTCGCATGGGAATTCCTTAACCTATCTATGGCAAGCTGGAACGCTCTTTGGAGCGCAATGCTTTCCGGGTTTTGGATCTTGGCCATGTTGCAGGTTGCACGCAACAAAAAGTCGAATGCGGCCGCCACCTCGGTTAAGCTCTGAATGGGTCTGAAGGGGCCCGCCTAGATAGTTAAGCAGACAGCTTCAAATTCAAATTTCGGAATCGCAATAACAATTGATCCAATGGGATCAGCAAAGAGGCGCATTACCGGTTGGAGCTGTGGCCATCGTCTGACTGCGGATAGCGCTAGTATGCACTGCATACACAAGCGCGTGTGGTGTCGTTTTTCTTCTTGAAGCTCTAGTAGGTATAGATTGTACTCAAATTTCTATACTGCCGTGCCTCGACCCGCAAAACGACCGTTACAAAGGAGATAAATGCAAACATGTTAACGAGACGCCACTTCATAGTTTCCGGCGCGGCGCTGTTCTCAACGCCGATTGCAACTCCAGTTTTTTCCAATACTTGGCCAACAGCCTCGCAAAGGGCGGCTTGGGATGCGCAAGTAACACCCGCGAATTTCGACCTCGAAACATCCAATCCATGGGGCGTGAAACCTCGTTTCTTACCGCGCCGCGTTGAAGCAAGGGCCGGTTTGACACCCGGAGACATTCATGTCGATGCAGTGGCGCGCTATCTCTATCATATTGAGGAGGGCGGTACAGCGATGCGCTACGGTGTGGCCATTGCGCGCGGCAATCTCTATGAGCCGGGGACGTATACGATCCGCCGGAAGGTCGAGTGGCCGCATTGGACGCCAACCAAATCTATGATTGAGCGCAATCCTGAATATGCCAAGTTTGAAAACGGTCAGGAGCCGGGTCCAAGCAACGCACTCGGTTCCCGCGCACTTTATCTTTTTGTGGGACAGCGAGACACATATCTGCGTATTCACGGCACCCCTCAGGCCAGGTCCATTGGTGGGCGCGCCAGTTCAGGATGTGTACGAATGGTCATGGCTCACATCAACGAGCTATATCCCAGGGTAGCGATTGGCTCTACAGCATTCCTGTATTCTGCTGAAGACAGCGTTACCGCACGCAGCTAGAGCTGCATCTGAAACAGCCCTCTGCTCTGCTCCGAACCTAGGTCGCAGGTTTTACACAGATCGGATTGCCACCAGTTGTCCGCAATGGCAACTCTGTTCTCTCGACAGGACCTTCATGCTGATACCAATAGCAATTGTCTTCGGGACGTAGCCGTGCAGTTGCAAGATCTTGGTTGGGAGCAGCCATCGCAACCACTTGTTCCGGTAACGGCGGAAGAGATGATGAACCCTGCGAGAAGTTTTCTGTGCAGGCCCCGAGCGCCAAGATGGCAGTAAGTAGAATTGCGCTTCGTATCGTCATAAATCGGCGGCCTTGCATCACAGAATTTCTATAGCAGTACTCTCATCGGTGCCTGAGTTTTGCAACGCAAGCCTAATCTAGTCCATCTGAATTTTGAAGAAAGTGTCTGAAACACAATGGTTTCGGCACAAATCCGGCTCTTTTGCGGGAACGGTTACCGCATCATCTCGCAATCGAAACTTTCTTCTTGAACCTCTAGTTGCTGTAGGACGTAAGCACTTCGGATAATCGCGAGTCCAAGGATATTTCATGCCACATGATACCGTTGAATCCCGCCACGATCATCCGCCTATATCAGACGCTTCTTGTAAGAGCTGCAGCGGCAGAAGGGCCATTGAACAGACACCGGTAGCGGCGACAGATGGTCAAAGTTTCCATGTCAGTGGCCTGGATTGCGCCGAAGAGGTTTCGATTCTGAACCGGGTTGTGGGGCCCGAAGTCGGCGGTGCCGAGTTTCTTGCGTTCGACGTCATTAATGCGCGGATGACGGTTCTGGACAGCGGAACGAAACCATCTTCGGACAAAGTCATTGCTCTTGTCGCATCCACCGGTATGACTGCCAAACCTTGGAATGCCGAGGACGCCAATGCTGATCAAGCAGCACACTTGAAAACCCAAAAACGCTTCACAGTGCTGAGCGGCGGCTTTTGGGCCGCCGGGTTCATTTACCACATCGTTGAAACAGGATTTGACGGGGCGATCGGACTGTTCTCTGGCCACGGTGAAGCGCCAATGCCGATCGCCGAAGTAAGTCTGTTCGCTATCGCAATCCTGTTTGGCGTCTGGCTTGTCGCGCCGAAAGCCTGGTCATCGGCGCGCCGATTCTCACCGGACATGAACTTGTTGATGGTTGTAGCGGTCGCAGGTGCAATCGGACTCGGCGAGTTCTTTGAGGCTTCGACGGTCGCCTTTTTCTTTTCCCTTTCGCTATACTTGGAGAGCTGGAGCGTAGGCCGCGCGCGCAATGCTGTCTCGGCGCTCCTGGATCTCGCGCCACCAACGGCGCGGATTCTGTATGAAGATGGATCAGAAGCGGACGTTCCCGCTGCAACTGTCGCTGTGGGAGCGAAGTTCATCATTCGAGGCGGCGACCGTATTCCGCTTGATGGAGAAGTCGTCGACGGGGCAGGGGGCGTGGATCAGGCACCCATTACGGGCGAAAGTGCCTTGATCCCAAAAGAGATCGGCGACGAGGTCTACGCTGGAACTATCAACGGTGAAGGCACTTTGACGGTACGCGCGACAAAAGCTGCGTCTGACACGGTCCTCTCGAAGATCATCCGTATGGTGGGCGATGCCCACTCGCGCCGCGCAGAGGTCGAGCAATGGGTGGCCAAGTTTGCCCGTATCTATACGCCGATCGTGATGGTTCTGGCCATTCTCATCGCTCTGCTGCCGCCCCTTTTGGTTGGTGGAAATTGGAGTTTCTGGTTCTACAATGCACTTGTTCTTCTGGTGATCGCCTGCCCCTGCGCCCTTGTGATTTCAACCCCAGTTTCCATTGTTGCGGCCCTCGCAGCCTCAGCGCGCAACGGCGTATTGATCAAAGGTGGCGCTTACGTCGAGGCGCCCGGTCGCACCACCGCTCTTGCCATGGACAAGACTGGCACGATCACGATGGGGGAACCCGAAGTTGCGGCGATTTACCCGCTTGGCGAAACAACCGAGCGCGATTTGATGGCACGGGCCTCAGCGCTCGAGGCACGGTCGTCGCATCCACTCGCACGGGCGATTCTGGGTTGGGCGGAACGGGACGGGATGCAAATCATTGCCGCCGACGAAACTCGAACGGTGCCTGGTCGTGGTCTTGAGGGCGACCTGAACGGTCAGCCTATTTGGTTGGGCTCTGACCGGTTTGCCGAGGACAAAGGGTTTGGCACGGAGATTCCCGCAGATTTGCGCGACCGGATCGAAGGGGCAGGCAGCACGCTCGTTGCAGTTGGCGATGCCTCCGGAGTCAACGGTGTGCTGGAATTGCGGGACAGGATCCGTCCTGATGCAAAGGGCATCGTCGCCCGCCTGCATGCGCAGGGGATCAAGAAAATTGTCATGCTGACAGGCGACAACGCCGCCACGGCCAAAGCTGTGGCGGCCGAGGTCGGTATCGATGAGGTTCGCGCGGAACTCCTCCCCGAGGACAAAGTAACGGCCATAGAAGAGCTGGTCGCAAGCCATGACACGGTCGCGATGATTGGGGACGGCGTAAACGATGCCCCGGCAATGGCGCGCGCGCATTACGGGATCGCCATGGGGGCTGTGGGGTCGGATGCCGCAATCGAAACGGCAGATATCGCGCTGATGACCGATGACATCGGTAAGGTGCCCTGGCTGATCGGGCATTCGCGGAGGACCATGTCGATCATCAAGCAGAACATTGGGCTGTCTCTTGTCACCAAGGCCATCTTCGTCGTGGCAACTGCATTCGGCATGGCATCCATGTGGGGAGCGATAGCGGCGGACGTCGGTGTGTCGCTCATTGTCGTCGCCAATGCGCTGCGACTACTGCATTCGCGAGAAGACGACACCGGGCCGCGCGGCGGAACACAGATTGGAACAGAAATGGCAAAGGGCGCACTGGCACACGGTCATTAACAATTTGACTGGCAAATAACTTTGGGAGGGGTTGCTTGCGATTGATAGACTGGATTGATCGAGGAATTCGGGGCATCGGGGTCATTACTGCGTGGCTGACCGTTGTCTCGATTGCCGCTTATGGCGCGCTCCAGATGCTGGATCGCAAGCTACAACTTGGCGTATCGAGCTTCTTGCCGGATCTATCCACATCGCTGTTGTTCATACTGATATTTCTGACTTTTGGGTATACCTATTTGCGCGACGGTCATATCCGCGTAGATGTTTTTCGCCGACACTGGTCTGCGCGCCGCCTTGCATGGATCGAACTGGTCGGCGGCTTTTTTGTTCTTATGCCGCTCGCCGCCATCCTGACCTTTTACGGTTGGGATGGTTTGATACGCACAACGAAGTACGCAGAAACTCAGATTTGGGCACAACGAATTGCTGGGGTGATCGGTCCTATCCTGCTGGCCCTTGCAGGGGCGGTCGTAGTGCTGCGCAACATTGCTTTTCTGGCGGGGAAACGTGCGCACGGCGCGCCAGAGGCAACGGATGGACTACATAATGGTGAATGAAATCCTCACGGTCGCCATGCTGGTGTTGATGGCGTTCGGAGTCTTCAGTGGTTTCCCGGTCGCCTTAGTCCTGGCTGGGACAGGCTTTTTGGGGTTCGCGGCAGCGATCTGGGCCGGTTACACGGATTTTCAGCACTTGGGACTGATCTATTTACGGGTCCGAGGGGTTCTGACCAATGAAGCGGTCCAATTCACCAGCGTTCCAATGCTGATCTTTCTTGGTTTGATCCTTAATGTCAGCGGGGTCGCAGAAACCATGTTTCGCTTGTTG